>NZ_JBSHAP010000015.1:0-103428 GCF_053611565.1 Kitasatospora sp. NPDC054795 | reverse complement strand
GCCCCCGCATCGGCCGGCGCGGGGCGGGGCGCTCAGTGCCGGCCGGCGCGGCGGGAGAGCGGGGTGAGCGCCCAGGTGACCAGGGCGGGCACCAGGAAGGCGAACAGCGAGGCGGAGGTCCACTCCTGCGGGGTGAAGTGCAGCGACTCCTGGGCCGAGGTCCAGAAGTCCGTCCACCAGCCGGCCACCTTGGTCGGCGCGATGAACTGGTAGACCGCGAAGCCCAGGGCCCACGGCAGCAGCATCGGCCAGCGGGACGGCGCGTCGGCGGAGAGGTCCCAGCCGCGCCGCCCGGCACCGAGGAAGTAGTCCACCACGAGCACCGCCAGCAGCGGCACGAACACCGAGCCGATCAGACCGAGGAAGCCGTAGTAGGTGTCGGTGAACTCGTCGATCCGCAGCGCCAGCACGGTGATCAGCACGCCGATCGCGCCGGAGAGCACCCGGCGGTCCACCTTCGGCAGCAGGTTCTGCACCGACATCGCCGTCGAGTACACGTTGGCGAAGGACTGGTCCGTCTCGCGCAGCACCAGCACCAGCAGGAACAGCCAGCCGGCCCAGACCCCGAGGAAGGAGTCGAAGATCCGGTTCGGATCGCCGTCCGACTGCAGCAGCGCCATCAGGCCGAGCACGTAGCACCAGACCTGGGCGATCGTGTAGCCGGAGAAGCTGCCCCAGAACGCCGAGCGCGGGGTGCGCGAGTGCCGGGTGTAGTCGGCGGCCAGCGGGACGAAGGAGACCGACACCGCGATCATCGCGTCGGTGGCGCCCAGGAAGCCGTGCCAGTTGCCCGCCCCCGGGTCCGGCACGCCCTGGCGGCCCAGCTGGACGGTGAAGTACACCATCGCCACCGCGACCGCCCCGGCCACGAAGCGGCGCAGCACCGCGATCGAGCCCAGCGGCCAGATGGTCAGCGCCGTGGTCAGCGCGCCCGCGAGCAGGACGAACAGCCAGCGGTAGCCGGTGGTGTGCGCGACGGTCTGCGCGCCCGCCGAGATGGTCAGCAGCTCGAACACGCCCCAGCCGATGCACTGCACGATGTTCAGCACCGTCGGCAGGTACGACAGCCGGGTGCCGAACAGCCCGCGCAGGTTCGCCATCGCGGGGGCGCCGGTGCGGGCGCCGATCAGCGAGGCCACGCCGAGCATCGCGGTGCCGACCGCCGTACCGACCGTGATCGCGGTCACCGCGGCGGCCAGCGACAGCTCGCTGCCGGGGGCGCCGAGCACGGTGGCGGCGGTGGAGAAGCCGATCAGGCTGACGCCCAGGTTCATCCAGAGCGCGAAGTGGTCCCGGAAGCGCAGCGTGCGCGGCGGCTCGGTGTCCAGCACCAGGGGCGCTTCGACGTGCTCGGGGCGCTCCAGGACGGCGGTCGCGCCCCCGGCGGAGGCGTCCGCGCCGGGGGCGGGAACGTTCGCGCCCGAAGAAGAGGATGGCGAAGCAGGCGGCATGGCCGATACTCCCTACGCCGGCATTACCCGGACAGGTTCCGGCGGTCAGCGCCCCCTCGACCGGCCGTCACTCGTGTGGCGTACGGTCGACATGCGCACTCTCAGCCTGGTGGGTCCAAGCTCCCGCGTGTCAGTTTGGAGCGACAGGCTAACCGGCACGGGGGCGATCGCCCAAGGCCGAGGGTGTGCGGTCCGCATCGCGGGACGCCCGGCGGGGGAGGGGAGCCTCGGCCGTCGGTGCCGGCGTCGGTGCCGGCGTCGGTGTCGGGTGTCGGGTGTCGGGTGTCGGCGTCTGCGTCGGCTAAGGATTCTTATGAGTTCTTCAGAGGGGTCCTTACGGCAATCGAATCGACAGTGCGAAAAACTATGGTCCTTGGTTCTGCCAGCTATGGAGGTCGTCCGTGAGCACCGAGCGCGAGGTTGGGCCCACCGGGCCGCAGGGGGAGCAGCCCGCCGGGCCGGGGGCGGCCGAGTCCGCTTCCGAAGGCCCCGCTCAGGGTGGGCACCAGCCGACGATGGCCTTCCGGCGGGTGCCCGAGCCGGAGTCGGGCGCCGTCGAGGCCGCCCCCGTCGAGGCGGCGCCGCCCGTCGACGCCGTCGCGGCCGAGGGTGTCCCGGCCGAGGGCGGGCACAAGCCCACCGTCGCCTTCACCAAGGTGTCCGCACCGGAGGCCCCCGCGGCCCTTGCGGCGCCCGTCGCCGAGCAGCCGGCCGTCGACCCGGCCACCGGCTACATCGACGCGCCGCCGCCGGTCCTGCCGCCCGCCCCGCAGGCTCCGGTGGCCCCGCTCGCCGCGCCCGCCCCGGGCGCGGCCCCCGCCGCCCCGGCGCTGCCGCCGACGGCCGACAACCCGTACGCCACCCCGACCCACGGCGTTCCGGCGGCCGGCCCGCACGAGAGCTACGGCGCCGCTCCGGCCGTGCCCGCCGCCCCCGCCGCTCACGAGGGCTACGGCGCCGCTCCGGTCGCGCCCGCCGCCCCCGCCGCGCACGGCCACCACCCCTTCGGGGCCGGTCAGCCGCTCGGCGGCTGGGGCCCCACCCACGACTCCACCTCCGGCGGCGCGGGCTACCCCGGCGGCCCGGCGGGCCCGCTCGGCTACCCGGCGGACTACCCCGGCGGTCCGGTCGGCCCCGGCGGCCCGCGCAAGAAGCGCGGCGGCCTGGTCGCCCTGATCGCGGCCGTCGCGCTGGTCGCCGGTGTGGCCGGCGGCGTGCTCGGTGTGACCGTCACCGACAACGCCGACCGCGGCAGCTCCGCGAACGACCACCGCAGCACCACCGTGCAGGCCAGCGACACCCAGAAGAACGAGCCCGCCCCTGGCTCGATCGCCGCCATCGCGCAGAAGGCGCTGCCCAGCGTCGTCACCATCAAGGCGCAGGGCAACGGCGAGTCGGGCACCGGCACCGGCTTCGTCTTCGACACCGAGGGCCACATCCTCACCAACAACCACGTGGTCGCGCCGACCCTCAACGGCGGCAAACTGACCGTCAAGTTCGCCGACGGCAGCTCCTACAGCGCCTCCGTGCTGGGCCACGCCGAGGGCTACGACGTCGCCGTGGTCAAGATCGACAACCCGCCGAAGAGCAAGCTGACCCCGCTGCCGCTGGCCGACTCCGACAAGGTCAACGTCGGTGACGCCACCGTCGCGATCGGTGCGCCGTACGGCCTGGAGTCCACCGTCACCAGCGGCATCATCAGCGCCAAGGACCGCCCGGTGGCCTCCGGCGACGACACCGGCTCGCAGGCCTCGTACATGAACGCCCTGCAGACCGACGCCTCGATCAACCCCGGCAACTCCGGCGGCCCGCTGCTCGACTCCGGCGGCGCGGTGATCGGCATCAACTCGGCGATCCAGTCCAACGCCTCCGCCAACGGCCGGGCCGGCAGCATCGGCCTGGGCTTCGCCATCCCGATCAACCAGGCCAAGTGGGTCGCGGACACCCTGATCAAGACCGGCAAGCCGGTCTACGCCAAGCTCGACGTGCTGCGCAACGACGACTACAAGGGCGACGGCGCGCAGATCCAGACCAAGGACATCCAGGGCCAGCCAGCCGTCACCCCCGGCGGCGCGGCCGACAAGGCCGGCCTCAAGCCTGGCGACGTCATCACCAAGCTCGGCGGCGTGCCGATCGACAACGGCCCGGCCCTGGTCAGCCGGATCTGGACGCACAAGCCCGGCGAGACCGTCGACGTCGAGTACACCCGCAACGGCCAGACCCTCAACACCAAGGTCACCCTCGGTCAGCGCGAGGGCGACCAGCCGTGACCCCCGCCCGCACCGAAACGTGTGCGCCGAACCCCGCCGGACCCGTTAGGCTGACCTCCGCCTGGAGAGCTGCCCGAGCGGCCTAAGGGAACAGTCTTGAAAACTGTCGTGCGGTGACCCCGTACCGTGGGTTCGAATCCCACGCTCTCCGCTGGTGAGGAACACCCAGCTCAGGGCGGGTATCGGCTACATGCCGATACCCGCCCTTTTCGATTCTGTCCCGGGCTGTCCCACCTGTGTGCCGGGTCCGGTCAGCACGTGTGGGCCAGCCCTGGGCCAGGCCTACGGCCTACTCGTCGCCGTACTCCTGGTCCAAGAACTGCTCGATCATGGCGTTGGAGCGGTCCTTCCTGCCGTCGAGCACCTTGGCGTAGAACTTGAAGAGCACCGTGATGCTGTGGCCGGCGCGGTGGGCGACCTCGGCCGGGTCGACGCCGGCCGCGAGCCACCCGGACACGCAGGTGGCCCGCAGGTCGTACGGGACGTCGGCGAACGGGGTCTTCACCTGCTCGGGCGTGAGCACCAACTCCCGGGCCTTCTTCCAGACCTCCGAGGTCTCCTTCGTGCTGAGCAGCCCACCCTCGGCGGCCTGGAACAGGCGTCCGTCAAGGCCCAGTCCGAACTCGTCCACGTGCGCGCGCAGCATCCGGACGAACACCGGGGGGATCGGGATGTCCCGGGTGGCCGAGCTGGCGCGGTGCTTCAGGCCGCGCTCCTCGTGAGACTGCCCGTCATCGGTCCACCGCGACCCGACCCGGGGCGAGCTGCCGGGCGCCACGATGAGGCCCCACCCCGACTTGGGCAGCTTGCAGTCCGTCAGCCGGAGGTGCGTGGCCTCGGCCGGCCGGGTCGCGGCCCAGTTGATGCAGCCGTAGTACGTGGCCAAGTGGCGCCCGCGCGGGCCGAGTGTCCGGACCGCTTCGATCAACTCCCGTGCCTGGCGGGGGGCCGGCACGAACCGGAAGTCGATCTCGTCGTCCGTCTCGGGCGGCGTCCACTTCACGGACTTCAGCGGGTTCGCCGTGAGGAGTCTCCGCTCGATCGCGTACCCGATAGCACCGCTCAGGGTGGAGTACTTCCGCTTGATGGTGTTGTCCGCCGCGCGCTTCCCGTCCAGTTTCAGGGTGATGGCCACCAGGGCTTCCCGGATGGTGTCCGAGTCCTCCAACTGGGCGACGGGCACCGACTTGCGGGAGAGCCAGCTGAGCGCGTCCGCGAACTTCTCGGGGATCTCGCCCCGGTGCTCGGAGAAGTTGAACGCCCAGCACGAGAGAGCCCGCCGCAGCACGGGGGCCGGCGGGGCCCCACGGTGGTCCGTGACCAGCGCCGGGGCGATCGTGGCCAACCCGTCCGCCCGCGCGGCCCGTTCCTTCGCGGACGAGTCCGGCCATGTGACCTCGGCGTACTTCTTCGCGTGGTCGAACCACGACACCTGGGCCTGCTTCTTTTCGAGTTCGCGCAGCTCAGAGGCCGGGAGGCCGGTCTCGACGTCGAACTCCTCGCCCTTCTTCATGGCGGTGCGAAGCTCGGAAAGCCTTCCGATGGCCAGGGTTTTGGTGGTGTAGCTCTTCGAGTGGGTCCGCGGGCCGACCTTCCACCGAAGTTCGAACGGCTTCCGTCGGTTGCGTTGGCGGATCTCGTAGAGCGTCACGTCGTACGTCAGCACGGTTCTCCAATGAGCAGGGCCCTGGCGAGCGCCAGGGCCCTGCGGGGTGAGGGGCAGTTAGGCAGCGTCGAGTTCCTGCGCGGCCCACCAGGCGTCGAGGTCGCTCCGGCGGACGCGGAGCTGGCCGTTGGGGAGCTTCATGGTCTTGGGCCCCTTCCCCAGGGCGACCATCCGGTAGTACGCGGATCGGGACATGGCGATCTCTTCGAGGACGGCGGCGAGCTTGAGCTTCGGGTCGGTCTTGGACATGCGCTCCTCCGGGATCCTGTTCGGGGCTTAACCGCTTCCCCCTGTGGAATCCGCTACTGCCGCTACTGCCGCTACCTCCCTGGTCAGGGGCATGTTTTTGGTAGCGGATTGGGTAGCGGTAGCGGATTGGTGCCGCTCCCGCCGGGGTTGACGGGAGCGGCGGGCGGCCTACGGTGCGGCGGCGGCCGGGGTGGCGGGTAGCGGATCGGTATCCGCTACCTTGGGCGTATCCGCTACCGGAAACAGGGCCCTGACCTGCGCGGTAGCGGCAGTAGCGGCAGTAGCGGCTTCCTCGGGGCGAGGCCGGCGGGGCGGGCAGTACCGCAGCCACGCGTCGGAGAGGTCGGCGGCGTAGTAGCCCTTGGCGGTGCTCTTCGAGCCGGTCTTGATGTTGCGGGGCTTGATGGGGTCGTTGTCGGCCTTGACGTAGTCGCCGAGCATCTTGGCGAGGGCTCGGGAGGTGATGGGTTTGCCGTCGAGGTCAGCCCACGGGGCGTCGTCGAGGTCGGCGAGCTTGCTGAGCAGGTCGGCGCTGAGCATGCGCTCGGCGTCGCCGAAGATGTCCCGCAGATCGGCCAGCAGGCGGATCCCGACAGAGCCCTTGTCGTTGGCCTTGGCAGCGGTGACGAGCTGGACGCAGGCGGCGCGAGCGCGCTTGGGCCAGTGCCCGCCGGCGGCGTCGGCGACGGCGAGCAGGGGCTCCCACACGTCGGCGGGCCGGTCGCTGATGCCCTCGGGCAGTTCCGGCCAGGCGCCTTCGAGCTTCTGACGGACACTGCTGGCCCAGGTGGCGAGGCGCTCGCGCAGGGCGTGGCCCTCGGCCTTGTGGATCCGCTCGCGGTAGGGCTCGACCTTCTCGTTGGGGGCCCGGCGGCGCATCCGGATGACGACGGAGCGGCTCATGATGGTGTCGGGGAGGTCGCCGAGGCCGCCCATAGCGAGGGCGGCGTAGACGGGGAAGGGCTGCACGGTCTGGGTGTTGCCGTCGCCAACGCAGCGCAGGACGACGCCGGAGCGGCGGTGGCCGGAGTTGATCAGGCCGCGCAGGTCCTCGTTGCCCGCGGCCTTGGGACCGAAGGTGGTGTCGATCTCGTCGAACAGCACGGTGGGCCGGGCGTCGGGGTCGCAGACGGACCGGAACAGCGCGGCCGGGGAGACGTCGGTGGTGAGCATCGGACGCGGAGTGAGCGTCTCGATGATCTCCAGCGCGCGGGTCTTGCCAGAGCCGGGCTCGGGGCTCAGGAAGGCGATGCGCGGGGTGGACTCGAAGGTGTCGAGCAGGTGGGTGTGGGCGTCCCACAGCACGACGGCGGTGTACGCGGCTTCGCTGGGGAACACGTTGAAGCGACGGTGGAACGCTTCGACCGCGTCGAGCACGGCGACGCCCTCGTCAGTATCGGTGGTGACGGGCAGGGCGGGATCGGTCATGCTGGCCTCTCCGGTTCTGTCAGGGCTGGAAGGGAGCGGGCCGCCGGTCTTTGGCGAGAGGGCGGCCCGCTTCGAGCAGGTCAGTAGGCGTGGGCGTCGGTGGCGGTGAAGCTGCGGTTCGCTTCGACGAGCTGGACACAGGCGTCGCGGGCGCGCTCGGGCCAGCGGCCGCCGGCGGCGTCGGCGACGGCGAGCAGGGGCTCCCACACGTCGGCGGGCCGGTCGAAGATGCCGTCGGGCACCTCGGGCATGGCGGCGCTGACCTCGTCGCACACGGCGTCGGCCCAGGTCGCGAGGCGCTCGCGCAGGGCGTTGCCCTCGGCCTGGTGGATCCGCTCGCGGTAGGGCTCGACCCGCTCGTCGCAGGTCCGGCGGCGCATCCGGATGACGACGGAGCGGCTCATGATGGTGTCGGGGAGGTCGCCGAGACCGGCCAACGCGAGGGCGGCGTGGGCGGGGAAGCGCCGCACGGTCTGGTTGCTGCCGCCGCCGACGCAGCGCAGGACGACGCCGGAACTGCGGTGGCCGGAGTTGATGAGGCCACGCAGGTCTTCGTTCCTGGTGCCCTTGGGGCCGAAGACGGCGTCGCTCTCGTCGAGCAGTACGGTCGGGCGGGCCGCCTTGTCCTGGATCGCGCGGGCCAGCGCGGCGGGGCTGACACCCGTGGCGTCCATCGGTCGGGGCACGAGGTCGGCGATGACGGCGAGCGTGCGGGTCTTGCCCGATCCGGGCTCGGGGCTCAGGAAGGCGATGCGGGGGGTGGACTCGAACGCGTCGAGCAGGTGGGTGTGGGCGACCCAGAGCGTGGTGGCGATCCGGGTGGCTTCGCTGGGGAAGACGGTGAAGCGGTTGTGGTGGGCTTCGACCTCGTCGAGGAGGGCGGCGCCGGTCTCGGGGCCCGGCCGGTCCGGGGTCTTGGTGCTCTTAAGGGGGGAGTTCGGGAGGGTCATGCGGCGTCTCCGGCCGGGTTGTGGGCGATGGACCAGTTCAGGGCGTTGGTGATGGTCGCGTCGGCCTCCCGCGCCGTGAGACCGGCCTGCTCGGCCGCCCCCTTAAGAGCCTGTTCGACTTCACCACGGCCGAGTTGACCGTTCGCCACGAACCTGCCGAGAGCACGGGCGGCCCGGGTGAGGGTCCAGTTGCGGGTGCCCTCCGGGGCACCGGCGACGTTCGTCGTCTCGTTGCGCAGGGCGGCGTCGACGTAGGCGGGCCGGTTGCCCTGCCGCCGGGAGTCGAGCCGGAACGGGGAGGCGGCGGGCCTCGTCGCCGGGGTGAGGAGGCGGGTGATCCAGCCGGGCAGCGGCGCCGGGTCAGCGCCACGTCCGACCTCGTAGCGGCGGCCATCAACGGTGCTGCCCGCGGCGACGACGTAGCCGCCACCGGCCCGGGTGTCGATCAGCCAGCCCAGCCCGGACCCGTGCTGACCGGCGGTGTTGCGCAGGGCGAGTCCGGCGGGGGCGGTGAAGTACAGGTGCCGGCCGCCGCTGGGGGTGACGACGGTGTAGGTGCCGTCCGGGAACGGCTGGTGGTTGCGCTGGCACAGCGCGAACAGCACATCGAACCCGTCCTCCACCTGCTCGTCGGCCCACTCCGGGGGCGGGACGGCACCGGGCTTGGGGGTGTCGAGGTCGACGACGACCAGGCCGGACGGGCCGGTCGCGAGGCCGACCCCGTACGGCCCGTGCGACCAGGTCCGCCGCACGACGTCGGGGTCGAGGGTGGCGCGCTGCTCCCAGCCCTGGTGGCCGTTGGCGCAGGGGCCGGTGCGGGGGCAGGTGGCGACGGCGTGCAGGGCGGGGCGCTTGCTGCGGGGCAGCAGCGGGAAGACGTACCAGCCGCGTTCGACGGCGTTGAGGGCGGCGTTGAGCAGGGGGTTGCCGGTCACGGCGGTCCCTTCGAAGGGGAGGGCCCGGAGCCGACGCTGGTCGACCCCGGGCGGAGGGGGTGTCAGTCGGTCTGGCCGAGGTCGAGGGCGATGGGGAGCTGTCCGTCGCAGGCGGTGGCCGGGGCGGGCGGCATCAGGGCGTCGAGGGCGGCCTGGTGGTGCGGGTCGGAGAGCAGGCAGATGACGCGGCCGTCGGTGGTGACCAGCCACTCGGGGTCGGCGTGGACGAGATCGACGGCGGCCTCGCGAGTGGCCGAGTAGACGGCGCGCTCGTCGTCGTGGTCGGAGCCGTAGGTGGTGCCGCAGACGTCGCAGACGGCGACGTGGCAGGTCACGGCCTTGATGGACACGGGATCCTCCCGGGGGGTCAGAGGTCGAACAGGGCGTTCGGCTCGACGGCCGGGGCGGCGGTGGCGTGCTGGGCCTTGGCGGCGCGAAGGGTGGCGTCGTGGCAGTGCCGGCACCAGGCGGCCAGCGCCCGTTTGGGCAGGGCGGCGGCCTGGTGCGGGGGCAGCAGCAGCGCGGCGGGGTCGACCGGAGCGACGAGCAGGTGCACCCAGCCGCGGCCGCGCTTCGTCTGGTAGGTGCCGTGGACGGTGGGGCAGCGCCCGCCGTCCTTGTCGTGGTCTTTGCCGCAGGTGCCACGGCACTGGCAACGGCCTGCGGCGGCGGCCAGGACGGCCTGCCACAGGCCCTGCTGGTCGCCGAGGGGCGGGGTGCGGCCGGTCACGAGATGCTGCCGGGTTCGGGCAGGTCGTGGCCGGTGACGGCCTCGGCGAGGGCGGAGACGAGGATCTCGGCGACCGGCGGGGTGACGGCGTTGCCGTACTGGCGGACCTTCTCCCGCTTGTTGCCCAGCACGGTGTACTGGCGGGGGAAGGCCATGGCGGCGCCGATCTCGCCGGGCTCCAGCATCCGGAACAGCACCTCCTCCACCGGCACCTGGTGGCCGCGCACGAGCGCGTAGCGGTCGCGGGTGGTGAGCGCGCCGACGGGCTCGGCCACGGGCCGGGCGGTGGTGTTGCCGTAGTAGGGCAGCAGCAGCGACGACCAGTCAGGGACGGCCTCACCGGTGGGCGGGGTGGCGAGGCCGTGGTGGTTGCCGGAGGCGGTGACGGTGGCGAGCGCGTCCAGAACGGGGCGAGCGTCGGAGGAGCCGCCACGCAGTTCGGTGATGAACGGCATCCAGGCCACGCCGGTCTCGTTGCGGGCGGTCTGGGTGCGCAGGGGCTCGTTCGCGGTGAGGGCGGTCTTGCCGTCGCGGCCCTCGGCGGGCACGAGCAGCGGCGGGACGGCCAAGGCGTCGTTCTCCCGGGTGGTGCGGGCCGGGGCGGGGTCGGTGACGGGGCTGGCGTCCTGGCGCCAGGTACCGCCGGCCGGGGCGAGAAGCGGCAGCGCGTAGCGGGCGAGGCCGGCGCGGATGCGCTCCAGCGTCTTGGGGGACAGAGCCTTGGTGCGCTCGCCGATCGGGGTGCCGGGCAGGGTCCAGTCGATGGCGGTGGCGGCGGGCAGGGCCGGGGGCTCCAGGACGCTGTTGCGGCAGGCGACGTTCGGGCAGCGGTAGACGTACTGCTGGCGGTAGCGGCCCATGTCGGCGCCGGGCTTCTTGAACGCCTGAACCGCGCGGACGGTGCGCTCGCAGGTGGGGCACCAGGCCGTGGGCCGCAGCCACTTGTCCCAGTCGGGGTCGCGTCGCAGGCCGGTGCGCCAGTAGGCGAGGTAGAGGCGGTCGCGGGACTGCGGGGCGGCGGCGACCACGTTCGGGCGGGCGTGCATGGAGTTCAGGGCGATCAGGCGGGTGCGGTAGCCGAGGGCGCGGATGCTGTCGACCCAGGCGTTCCACAGGTCCCAGGCGCGGACGTCGACGACGTTCTCGACGACTCCGGCCAAGACGGGCTTGCCGCGCGCGGCCATGGCCTCCAGGTAGCGGGGGACGTCCCACATGAGGGCGCGGGAGCGGTCGGCGGCGGCGTCGGTGAGGGTGTCGCCGAACAGGTCGGGCTGCTTGTCGAAGTCGCGGCGCTTGCCGCGGGCGTTGGACCACTGCGGGCACTCGGGGGAGGCCCAGAACAGGTCGGCGGCCGGGAAGCGGGCGACGTCGGCGTCGTGGAGGTCGCCGAGGAAGTGGTCGGCCCGGGGGAAGTTCGCGGCGTGGGAGGCGATGGCCTTGTCCCAGTGGTTCGCGGCCAGGACGGGGACCACGCCGGGGACGGCGGCGGCACCGGTGCTGGAGCCGCCGGCGCCGCAGAAGAAGTCGATGTAGGTCAGCGTGTCGTTGGTGACGTGGGGCATGCTGGAGTCCTCTGGTCTCTGAGAGGGACTGGACGGGCCCCGCAGCAGCCGTTTTCTCTGCCAAGATTCGGCGGCTGCTGCGGGGCCCTTTGTGCTGCTCGGGGTGCGGTCCGGCTAGAACGGCGGCTCGGTCGAGCCGTCGGCCGGGGCGCTGCCCCACTGCCCGCCGGGAGCGGCCGGGGCGGCGGTGGACCACTGGTCGGCCGGTCGCGCGGCGGGGCCGCCGGTGCGCTGGGCCTTGGTGACCTTGGCGGTGGCGAAGCGCAGGCTGGGGCCGACCTCGTCGACGTCGAGGCCGAGCATGGAGCGGTTCTCGCCCTGCTCCGTCTGCCAGTTGTGCTGCACCAGGCGGCCGGTGACGACCACGCGCATGCCCTTGGTCAGGGACTCGGCGGTGTGCTCGGCCATCTCGCGCCAGGCGGTGGCGCGCAGGAACAGCGCGGTGCCGTCCTTCCACTGCCCGGTGGTCTTGTCGTAGGTGCGCGGGGTGGAGGCGACGGTGAAGCGGGCCATCGCCACGCCCTGCGGGGTGAAGCGCAGCTCGGGGTCGTCGGTGAGGTTGCCGACGACGGTGATCGGGGTCTCTCCCACGGACACGGTGCCTCCCAGGGCATCGGTGGTGTCGGGAGCGGGTCTGCCCGTCCCCCGCACCGCCCGGACTCGCGTCGCCGGCTGCGGCGGCGGTCCGGGCGGCACGGCGGTCGGCACAGGCCCAGTCAGTCGTCGGCGTTCAGGGCGAACTCGCAGGCGCCGTCGCAGTCGTAGTAGCCGCAGCCGCCGCACTCGGGGCAGTCCCCGTACTCGACGACGACCACGTCCATGACCTCGTTGTCCCAGACCTCGTCCTCGTAGCCGGTGCCGGACCCTCGACAGCCCTCGCACAGCTCGGTGTGACTGGAGCGGGGGCCGGCCTGCTCCTCCTCGGTGTGGCGCTGCTCGTCGGCGACGTCGAGGGCGATCTCGGCAGCCTTCTCCTCCTCCCGGGTCGGGGGGTCGATGCAGTCGTACAGGTCGAAGTCGTCGTCCACGATGGCCTTTCAGGCGTCCGGGGTGGCGGGCTTGGGCTGCGGGGCGAGGGCGCGCAGGCCGTCGGCGATGGCGAGCAGGGCGAGCAGGCGGGCGTGGTCGGCGGGCGGCAGGTAGCCGTAGTCGACGTAGACCCGGGCGAGGTCGTAGTGCGTGGCTGCGGGCGTGCCACAGTCGTTGAGGGGGTGGGTCACGGTGTCCGTTCAGCGGTTGCGGTTGGTGACGTTGACGTGCACGTTCACGGCGCCCTGCCCGCCCCGGCCGCCGGCGCCGGAGCTGTTCTTGAGGAGGTAGAGGGCGCCGAGGGCGGCGACGAGCAGGGCGAGGCCGGTGGTGGCGGCGGCGAGGGCCTGGAGGAGGAAGCCGAGGCCGAGGCCGGCGCCGCCGATGCCGATGCCGCCGGCGAGCAGGCGGGCGGGCCACGGGTCGCGCGCCGGGAGCTGCTCGGTGGCCTGCTGCTGTGCGGGCGGGGCGGGCAGGTAGACCACGGTCGGGGCGAGGGGCTGGGCGGGCACCGGGGCCGGGGCGTGGTGCTGGTAGAGGGCGGGCGGGTTGGTGAGCGGCGCGGGTGCGGCGGCGTAGTAGGGGGTGCCGTCGGGGCCGTAGGCCACGGGGGCGGGCGCGGGCTGAAAGGGCGTGGTCACGGGCTTGTCCTTCCGGTCAGTGGAGGGAGCCGAGGGCGGCGGCGATGGTGGCAATGAGGTGGTCGATGGCGGTGTGGAGGCCGGTGGAGGCCAGCGCGTAGCCGAAGAGGGCGGCGACCACGGCCGATCCGAGGCGCACGTAGTGGTGGCGCATGAGGAAGAAGAGCGCGATGCCGCTGAGGGCGGTGAGGGAGACGGAGAGGATCACGTGCGCACTCCAAGGGTTCGGTCGGGCGGTGTGGTGGGCCGGGTCAGCGCAGGTTGCTGAGTGCGTTGCGGATGCTGCCGAGCTTCACGGGGCGTCCGCCGTCGGCGTTGACGGCCTCCAGCAGGGCGTGGGCGTCCATGTCGCCGTCGGCGGCCTCCAAGGCGGCCTGGACGCGATCGGCGATGGTGAGCCGTGCGGTGTTCTGCGGTCGGCCCGGTGCGGCCGAGGTGCCGGTGCTGCGCGGCGCTCGGCCACCGCTCTCGTCGCCGTCGGTGTCGGGCTGGGGGAAGGCGGCGTTGTAGGCGGCGGCGCCGTCGAGTTTCTCGGCGTAGGCCTGGCCGGCGGCGGGCCAGGAGGTCTTCTCCAGGACGGCGTGCGGGTCGTCGCCGTACAGGGCGAGCATCTCGGGGTCGAGGCCCTCGGTGGGGGTCTTCGAACCGACGTTGAAGGCGCGCATCTTGGCGCCGGGGTAGGGGCCGGAGAGGTGGTAGCCGGTGCCCTGGGTGCCGGGGCGGTCGTCGTCGGCCTCGGTCTCGAACTGGGAGACCAGGCGGGTGGCTCCGGCCTTCTTCGGGATCGGCGCGAGCTTCTGTCCGGCCGGCATCAGGCCGTCGGCGACGAGCTGCTGCATCATGCTCGACGTCCAGCGCAGCAGCAGGACTTCGCCCTCCTTGAGCATGGCGCGCATGGTGTCGGAGCCGCCGAGTTCGTCGAGGTGGCCCGCCTGGGCGAGCAGGGCGATGCCGACGCCGAGGGAACGGCCGGTGCGGCCGATGTCCTTGATGTAGAAGGTGGCCAGGTCCCGGTAGGGGGCGCCCTTCTCCAACAACCTGTTGGCCTCGTCGATGACGACGTAGAGCAGGGGGTCGGGGCGGTCGCGCAGGAACTTGGAGCGGCCGGCCGCCGCGTACCGGGCGGCGCGCTCGCGCATGACGCACCACGCGGTGTGCAGTTGGGCCATGACGCCCTCTTGCGAGTACACCGCCCAGTCGACGTTGTGCCTGGCCTCGGGGGCGGACTGGCCCTCTTTCAGGTCGCCGTAGAGGGTGGCGATCCCGGAGCGCTTCATCGCGGCCAGGAGGATCTGGCCGAGCGTGGACTTCCCGGCGCCGGTGGTGCCGAACAGCAGCAGGCGCTGGGCGGAGCCGGAGACGGGGTCGTAGAGCTGGACGTAGACCTTGCGGCCGTTGTGGTAGCTGCCGATCCAGATCCGGCCGCGCTCGTCCATCTCCAGGACTTCGGGGCTGGGCAGGTGCACGTCGGCGAGTGGGTCGGTGGGGTAGATGGTGACCAGGGCCTGGCTGCCCATGGCCTCGATGGCGAGGCGGGAGGGGTCGTCGATGCGCATGGCGTCGGCGAGGCGGCCCGGGTCGTAGGTGATGATGTCGCCCGGCGGCGCCTCCAGCGTGAGTTCGTAGATCCGGCTCACGCGTCGACCTGCCGTCCGGTGTCGGTGTCGACGATCCGCAGCCCGGTGATCGTGGTGCCGGGCATGCCCTTGGGGGCGATGTGCTGGGTCCAGTGCGCGTACATGTCGGCGGCGTCCTGGGGGGCGTGCCCGACGGTGAGGCGGCGGACCCCGGCGCCCCTGCCGGGCATCTTCGTGACGGTGATCTCCTCCTCGTCCCAGTCGATCAGGGCGGACAGGCGGGTGGTGGAGATCGTGGGGACCGGGGTGCCGTGGTGGGCGGAGCGGATGACGGCCCGCATGGACTGCGGGCCGGTGCGCTCGATCTGTTCCAGGACGGTGCCGGGGGCGACGCCCCCGTCGACGGCGGCGTGTTCGGACCACCAGACGGCGAGCGGGTGCCGGTCGCCGTCCTGTTCCAGGCCGGTCGGCGCTTCCTGCCGGGCCTGCTCGACGGCCTCCGGGGTGAGGGAGGGCTCGCGGCCGGCCAGGACGCGGGCCATGCGGGCGGGGCGGATGAGCCACACGGCGACGCTCCAGACGGCACCGGCCGCCAGTTCCCACCAGTGAACGCCCGGGACGAGGCGCTCGACGACGAGCAGGCCGGCCATCGTGACGGCCGGGGTGAGGTAGAGGGCGGTGGCGGTGTCCCGGACGTGGTCCTTGGGCAGGGTGGCGGACCAGATCAGGCCGCAGGCGATCGCGGCTCCGGCGCCGCCGACCGTGGCGGGCAGGAAGTCGGTGGTGAACGCTCCGGTCACCAGGCCCGCGGTGCCGGTGAGGGTGGCGGCGCGGCCGAAGTGGCTGCGGGCGGTGGCGACACGACCGCGGATCGGGCCGAGGGACATCATCAGCGTGCTCTCCTTCGCGTTCCGGAACGGGCGAAGGGGCGGCGGTACCGTCCAACGGGGCGGCGCCGCCGCCCCGTTGAGGGTCAGCGGTTGCTGTAGAACTGCCGGTCGGCCATCTCGACGGGCATGGCGTTGGCGGCCTCGGCGACCGACCCGTAGTCGGCCTCGTGCGCGTCGGCGGTGGCCCGGAACGACGTGGAGAGGTCGGCGAGGTCGGCGGCCATGGCCTCGGCTTCTTCGAGGACCGAGCGCATGACGGCGGCGGCGTCGTGGTGCTCGGCGACGGTGTCGCGGTCGACGGCGAGCGCGGCGGCCTGGTCGGCGAGGCGGTCGACCGAGGCGGCGCACTTCTCGACGTACTTGTAGGCGCTGGTGACGACGTCGGACACGAGCGCCAGCTTCACGCCGGTCGCGGTGAGTTGGGCGATGACGATGCCGTAGCGCACGGCCTCGACGAGACCGCGACCGGCGGTGGCGAGGGCCGACCCGATCCCGCCTCCGGCGCCGTCCCGGTCGGTGGGCGCGGCGGAGGTGGTGAGCGGCTGGCTGCTGGTGACCTGGTCGGAGCTGGTGGTGTCGGACACGGGTGCCCTCCCTACTCGTTGTGGTAGTCGCGCTCGGCAGGTGCGGTGTGGCCGGCGTCGCGCACGGCGTCCGCCAGCGGCTTGTGACGGTTGGCGGCGTTGTCGCCAGCGAGGGTGATGGCCTCGGCGGCGGCCGGGATCTTCTCGGCGACCGCCTCGGCGCGGGCCTTGACCTTGGCCGTCTTCTCCATCAGGAGGACGACCATGCGCTCCAGGACGCCGGGCACCTTCAGCGCGAGAACCTTGGCGTGAAGCCTCTCCAGGTCCCCGGCGAGGTCCTCGCAGTCGGCGGCGGCCTGCTTGGCCTCGGCCGCGCCCTGGGTGATCTCCTCACCCATGTCGGCGTCCGCCTCGATGACGTCGTAGATCGTCAACTCCGCGTCGTCGTACTGGGTGCCGTGCGCGGCGCGCGGCAGGGGAATGCTCACGGGCTGTCCTCCAGCGGGCTTCGGTGATGGGGCTGATGGGGGCCGCGCGGTGCCGGGCCGGACGTGGGCTGTGGGGTGGGGCGCACGGGGCAGGGCCGCCTGGCCCCGGTCGAGGGCCGCGGGCGGGGCGGGCTTGCGGGGGCCGCCGTCGGCGCGTTCGACCGTGATCGTCTCGCCCTCGGTCCAGGCCCAGCCCGGCGGCGGCCCGAAACCCGAAGCCGCGCGGGGCGGGTCGTCACCCCAGTAGGTCCGGTGATCCGACCGGCGGTTCCACTGCCACCGGCGGTACCACTCCTCGCCCGCCCACCTGTCCCTCCAGGACCTCCGCCCGTCGTCCCGTCGGTGGGCCTTGCCGGTTCGGCGGGCATTCGCCCGATGCGTGCGCTTGCGGGCCTGCTTCGCGCCGAGGCCCTCGGCCCGGCGCGAGCGGGAGGTCTTGCGCTCACGGCCGGCGCGTCCCCGCCCGGGGCGGCTGCGGCGCCGAAGGCGGCGCCTGCCCTTCGGGGCTTTCGCCTTCCGGTCACCCTCGGCCGTCGGCGCGGTGCCGGCCGACTTCGCGGATTCGGGGCCGGGCGAGACGGCCAGGTCGGTGCCGGGCGGCGCGGTCGCGTCCTTCGGCTCGGCCGCATCGGCCGGGGCGTTGGGCTTGGGCTTGCGGCCGTTGAGGATCCGGTCGGCGGCCCGCGCTCGCAGCGCGGCGCGGATCGTCGTCGGCGTCGAGCCGGAAGGGGACTTGTGGGCGCCGGTCGGCTTCCACGAGCCGGTGGTGATCCGGTCGGCGACCCGGCGGCCGGCGGCCCCTCGGATGGTGTCCGGCCCGGCCGGGGTCCGCTCCGGCTTGGCCGGGCGCTCCGTGGGGCCGTGGGTGATGCGGTCGGCCATGCGGCGACGGGCCGCGCCCCGGATCGTGTCCGGCCCGGCGCTCTGGCGCAACGGACGCCCCGCCGACCGGTCCCGGTCCCGGTTTCGGTCCGGGGAGGTGGAAGAAGCTACCCCGCCGCCCGAATTACCGCCGCCGGAAAGGCGATTCTGGCGCCCCGGCGATCCGGAGGCCTCCAGGGCCCTTTTGCGGGCCTCCCGCACCCGATCCGGCCCCGGACTGCCACCGCCGCCCAACGGGCCGTCAGAGTGGCTATGGCGGGGCTTCTCGGGCGTCCTGCGATCCGGCGCGCCGCCCGGGCCAGTGGGGCCCTGACGGAACGTCGCCGGGACCTGCGGGCCGAGGCGGGACGAATTCGGGGCCGCATGGCGCGTGCTCCGCCCGAATTCCGGACCGGACTGCACCCGGCCCCGGGGCGCCGCCCCGGGAATGTGCGTCCGGGAATCCACAGCCGGTGGATTCCCGGACGCGACCGAGGGCACCCGCTGCCGCTCCACCGTCTTCTGGTGTTCGGCGCGGGCTTTCATGTAGGCGACGAAATGGGCGGCGCCCCGCAGGGCTGCCACGGTGACCCCCGCCATCATGACCACCGACATCGCGGCCACATTCGCGGGGCCACCATTTTCCGCAGCCGTTCGGGGCGGGGTGGCGCTTTCGCGGGAAAGCTCGGGATTGTCGGGGATCGACAGGGACGCGGGCGGGGCCAGCTCGGTGGCGAGCGGGGCCAGGACCGGGAAACCGCCGTCGGGCGGCCGGTCCTCGGCCACAACTCCCGGCACCGTCAGCCGGGGGAACCCGAGCACGGTCCCCCCGTCGTGGTCGGCCATCGGGCCTCCAATCGGGATGTCACGCTCCGTCACGAGCCCGGGGGTCCCTACGCGCGTACGCGTGCACGCGTACGTGGGACCCCCGGATGCACGGAGCGGCGTGATGATGATGAGCGCGAAGCGTCACCAGGGGGGAGCGTGTCAGGAGGCGGCGTGGTGCTGGGTCCAGGCGCTGAGCATCCGCACCAGATCGGCCCACAGCTCCCTGTCGGTGCCGGCCAGCGTGCGGGCCAGGTCCCACAGCTCCCGCGCCCGGTCCGCGTCCGTCGTCGTCGCCGCCAGGCGCTTCTGCCAGTAGGCGACCTGCCCGGGGGAAAGCACCATCAGGCACTCTCCTTGAGGAAGTCGAGGAACGCCGGAGCGGTCTTTTCGGAGTTTCCGTCCGCCTTCTCGGAAAGCGCGGAGGAAATTCCGTGGAGGGTGGCGGCGGCGTCCACCGCGTCCGCGCTCCGGCCCGACTGGATTTCCGCCTTCCGGTCATTCTTCAGGGCCTTCTCGGCGGCGCGGTCCGCGCGCTTCTTCGGGAGTTCGACGTAGCGGCGGTTGTACTGCTTGTCGAGCTTTCCGGCTGCGTTCACCGCCTCGCGCAGGTGGTGTTCCAGATTGGCGAGCGGCCGGGTCGCGAAGTAGGCGCGCACACGCGGCTGGAACAGCCAGTCGCCGTCGATGCGCACCGACTCCAGGTCCGAGCGGTACTCGCGCAGCAGGGCCTGGACCTCGTCGGCCATCTGCCGCAGCCGCTCGCGCTGCTGGGCGGCGTAGATGGCGGTCCCGCCCGGGGCCGTCAGGTTGTCAGACGTCCACCGGCCGTTGCTGTTCGTGCTGGTCATGGTGTTCCTCCCGTTCCGGTCTCGCTTGGGTGGCGGCGGGTCAGGCCGAGGCGACGATGGCGGCGACGGTCTCGAAGGCGTGGTGCCAGGCTTGGTCGAGCAGGTAGCCCGACTGCGGGTCGCTGCGGAGCCAGGGGCCCTTGCCGATGGCGTCGGCGAAGCGGACGAGCCCGCGGGGGTTCTCGTCCCTCCAGTGGCCGCCCTGCCGGTCGGCGATGTAGTGGGTGGCGGCGCTGAGTGCGAGCGCGGTGGCCACCGGGCCGGGGCGCAGGCGGATGCCGAGCAGGCGGGCGCCGCCGAGGAGGGCGGTGGCCTGGGTGGCGGTGTAGGTGGCGACGTGGGCGGCGCAGGCGCGGCGGCCGGCCGCGCTGGACTGTCCGTCGGTGTGGTCGTGGTGGCCCTTGGCGGTGGCCTGGTGGTCGGTCTGGATCCAGTGGTCGGCGACGTCCGCCGCCGACCGGAGGAGGGCGTAGGCGGCGGCGAACCGGGCGGCTCGGATGCTGGTCATGCCGTTTCTCCTGGTCAGTCGGTGTAGCCGAGGTCGGTGGGGTCGGCGCCGTCGAGGATGGCGGCGGCGTCGGCGAGCATGTCGTGGGCCTGGCTGCGCAGGGTGCGGGCGGCGGTGGATGCCTGCCGGCGGGTGAGGTCGTCGTTGGTGGGGTCGGCGGCGACGGCGTCGCCGGAGCGGGCGCCGTCGAGCTTGGCGGCGGCGCCCCGGTCGAGGTTGGCGGCGAGGGTCTTGACGGCGGCGGGGGTCCACTTCATGGGGAAGCTCCAGGTCAGCGGTCGACGACGGGCTTGCCGAGGTCGCGGTGGGTGAGGTGCACGGTCGCGCCGGTCTTGGCCAGGCGCTTGGCGAGGGTCATGGCGACGGTGGCGGCGCGGTGGCGGCCGCCCGCGCAGCCGACCGCGATGGTCAGCGGCGCCGCGGTGGGCCCGGCGTCGTAGGCGTCGGCCAGCAGCGCGGCGGCGGTGATCAGCTCCCGGATACCCGGGGTCGCGAGCACCGCCCGGCGCACCGGCAGATCGCGGGCGGTGAGACCCCGCAGGGCCGGATCGACGTGCGGGTCGCGGAAGTGGCGGCGCAGGTCGAGGATCAGGTGGGCCTCGGGCGGGGCGTCGTGGAGGTAGCCGAACGAGACGACGGTGATCTCGGTGACGGACATGTCCTGGCCCCTCAGCGCTGGGTCTTGCGGCCGGAGACGGTGCGGACGGTGACGTCGAGGCCGCCGGTGCCGTGCAGGTCGATGTCGCCGGAGACCGTACGGACGGACACGCTGCCGGTGGCGCGGGTGCCGGCGGTGAGCCGCACGTCGCCGGAGACCGTGTTCGCGTCGATGCTGTGGCCCTCGTGGACGGCGATGCGCACGTCACCGGAGGTCGAGAAGAGCAGGGCCTGGTCGCCGATGCGCTGGGCGAAGACGTCGCCGGAGACCGTGGTGACCGTCAGGATGTCCGCGGAGTCGACGTGGACGTCGCCGGAGGTGGAGGTGACGGCCAGGAGGCGGTGGTGTCCGGTGGCGGTGAGGTCGGCGGAGACGGTCTTGAGGGCCATGGCGCGGGCGGACGGCGGCATGAGCACGGTGGCGGTGACCGGGCTGGCGCCGACGTGGTGCACGCCGCCGGTAACGACCCGGCCGTTGACGATCGTCATCCCGGTGACGCTGCCGGTGACGGTCCCGAAGGACTGGGTCACGACGGTGCGCCCGCGGCCGGAGGTGATGATCATGCCGCTGTCGACGCGCGGGACGTTGACGTTCAGGATGCCGCGGTCCTCCTGCGTCCGGGCCTGGTTGATGGCGTCGGCGGCGGGGCCGTGGTCGTCGTCGGTGGTGAGGATGACGGTGATGGCCGTGGCGTCGGGGTGGGCGTAGACGCGGACGTCGCCGGCGGGCAGGTCGAGGACGAGCTTGCTGGCGTCGGTGGCGCGGAAGGTGCGGACGGTGCTCATGGCTTCTCCTCGGGGGTCAGCGGGTCTGCTGGATCAGGGAGCCGATCAGCTCCGGGCGGTTGGTGGAGCCGAGCGAGCGCCCGGCGAGGGTGAACAGGTGCCACCAGCGCGCGGAGCCGTCCTCGTTGCTGGTCTGGGCGCACATGAAGCCGTGGAGCGGGAAGACGTCCACGACGCGGCTCTGCTCGAACTCCGGCTGCGGGGCCGGGATGCGGTCGGTGCTCATGACGGTTCCTCCCGTGGTCTCAGGCGGCGATCGGGTCGGAGGCGGTCTCGGGCAGCTCGAAGTAGCCGACCAGCCTGATCGGCGTTCCGGCGTAGGTGGTGGTGACGTGGAGCCAGGCGAAGGTGCCCGTCGTGGCGAGGTCGACGCCGGCCGGGTCGAGGCCGAGGCGCTGGCGCCACTGCTCGAAGTCGGCGAGGGAGGTGGCGCGGTGGTGGAAGGCGAGGGTCATGCCCTCGGTGAGGACCAGGTTGCCCGAGGCATCGTGCTCGTCGGCGACGACGCGCTCGCTGGTGATCCTCGGCGCGGGCAGGTCGGGGTGGGCGGTGAAGAGGGCGAGCAGGGTGCCGGCCGCGTTGATCTGGGCTCCGGCCGTGATGGTGTCGGTGGTGGTCACGATGCCTCCTCGGCGGGGGTGGTCTCTTCGTTGGTGGCGGGAACGGCGTGCAGGGCGGGCCGCTCCGGGGCGGTCGCGCGGAGTTCCTGGTAGCGGGCGGCGACCCAGCCGGCCGACCAGCCGGTGAGCTCGACCGCCTTGCGCTGCGGGATGGTGAGCGCCACGGCGGTCCGGATCTTCTGCCGGGCCTCGTCCTCGGGCAGGCGCCCGGTCACGGCCGGCGCGCTGAGGAGTTCCTGTCGCTGCCGCTCGACGTCCTGCCCGGCGGCCTGCTCACGCTCGCGCTCACGGCGCTCACGCTCGCTCGCCTCCCGCTCACGGCGCCGCCGCTCGTCGCGGTCGGCGTCTTCCAGGCGGCGCCGTTCCTGGCGCTCGTTGTCGGCCATCCGCAGCTCGTGGTCGCGCTGCTGGGCGGCCATGTTCTCGTCGTGCTCACGGCGCTCACGCTCGCTCCGCTCGGCCCGGTCCAGGTCGGCCTGGCGGTCCTCGCGTTCCTGCTGTCGGCGTTGTTCGGCGAGGCGGGCGCGCTCGGCCCGCTCATCGCGCTCACGGGCCTCACGGGCGGCCAGCGCGGCGGTGATGGCCCGCCGGTAGGCGAGCGAGGCCTCCGCCGTGACGATCAGCAGCAGTGGCGCCACCGAGTGGACCGCCACCCCGACCTTGTCGTGGTCCAGGGCGGATTGACCCACGTTGAGCAGCACCGTCATGGCGCCGGTCATCCAGCGCAGCACGGCCGGCCATCGGCCGCCGTCGCCGTTGAGGCGGGCGAGCGTGCTGTCCAGGCGGACCACGATCACCACCGCCGCGTCCACGACCAGCGGCAGGATCGGGGCCGTCCACTCCCAGCCCTTCGGGCTGTGGTGGGACATGAGTGGGGTCACCGTGAGCACGCTGTAGAGGACCGCGCCGAGCGTGATTGCCCACGTGCCCACGTTCAGCGCGCGCTCGGCCGAACGGATCTGGTCCTGGCCCATCGGCACCCTCACCGCGACCACCGCCAGGCGTGCGGTGAGCGTGTCGTGAGCGCGGTGAGCATCGGGGCGGTCATCAGTGAGCACCCCCGGCGGCGCGCCGCTCCCGGGCGGCGGCGCGGCGGCGGTCCTTGCTCACGGTCCACCGCTCGTCGGCATTCAGCCCGCCCGCGATGCCGTACCGTTCGCGCCGCTCCAGGGCCAGCTCCAGGCACATCGTGCGCACCGGGCACCCGGCGCAGATCATCTTGGCCCGGCGCTCGGACCACTCGGCCGCCGTGCGAGCAACCTCGATGGCCTCGGCGTCCTCGATGTCCTCGTCGACCTCCGGGTAGAACAGGTTGGTGTCGACGCCGGCGCACGCGGCGCCGCGCAGGTCGCCGTCGTCCTCTGGGCGGTACTCGGCGAGCACGGTCGCCGCCGGGCGGGCGGCCAGGTGCGGGGTGCGGGTCGCACCGGCGAGGAGGCTGTGGAGCTCGGTCATCACGCTGCCGCCTTCCAGGTCAGCACCCGGCGGCGCTCGGCGGTGCGCATCAGCGCGGACGCAAACGACGCCGCCGGCCCGTCCAGGTCCCGCAAGACCGCACGGGCGACGTCGAGCCGGACGACCCGGTCCTCGTCGGAGCTGTCGGCGCTGCCGTCGAACAGCTCGGTGTCGACGCCGAAGCCGAAGTCGGCACCGGTCCCGAACGCGAGTTCCGCGAACTCCTCGGGCGTCGCGGCCTCCTGGCCTGCAACAATGAGCTTCATGGGGTCACCTCTGTCTCTGGGGGTGAGCCCGCAGGGCCGCCGCGCTCCGGCCAAGGAACGCGCGGCGGCCCACCTCAGCGGGCTCAGCTTCTCGTCGTTCACGAGCAGCCGCGGAACCCGACGCGAACCCAAGACCGTGAGACGGTCGGTGCGCGCCGGGGACCGTGATCGCTGGTAACGCGACCGGGCTCAGTGAGCCCCGCCCGCTGGTCAGCGGCGGGGCTGGGTACAGCTCTGGGGCATGCCCACGGGCGCGCCCTCCTCAGGTCAAAGCCCCAGTCGGGGCTGCGGGTTGGGGTTGCCCGTCCTACGGGCGTCAGGTCTCTCGGGCCTGGTCCGGTGCCTCTCTCTGCTCAGCACCAGCAGGGCGGCGCACTCCCGGAACGGGTGTGCTGCGTGGCTCGCTGTCGCCGGCGACATCACCCGGTCGCCTCGGGGGCGGTCTGTCTCATCCCGCCACGTGCGTTGGGACTCCGCTGTACTCCCGGTTTCGCCATCCAGCCGTACGAATCGGCCTGGTCAGCGTCCCGTTCGGCCCCACACCCCCGAGGGGGTGGCATGCCACTGCGTAGGGGGAGGGCGTCGTCCATCGCGGCGGCTCTCCCCCGGTTCCTCAACCTAGGCGCCTACCGCGACCGCCGCCCTCGCGTCGGTCCCGCACGATCACTGTTCAGTTCTCAAAGAACCGCGATGCCGAGCAGTCCGTAGGGCGCGCGGCGAAGCCGCCTTCCCCCGACAACCGTCGGTCGCATTTGCCCAGCTCAGGGCAGCCCAAAGAAGGGCCTCAAGAGCTGATGGTGTTTGCAGCGGGCCCGCTTGATCGCGGCCCCGTTCTGCTGCGGCAAGCCTGCTCCGGCGCACAGCGCCAGACCAATGACGGCCTGTCATATGAGGCTTTCCGCCGAGGCGTTGCCCTCACAATGAACATGGTGCACTTAGTGCGCCAAGTTGGCAAGTGCTTCGCCGCAGCGAGCCTGCGGCACACTGGTGCACTAAGTGCGAGACGTCGACTGGAGGATCACTGGTGACCGAGTTCCAAGGCGAGCCGGCCTATCTACAGCTAGCCGATGACCTGCGGGAACAGATCCGCAGCGGCAAGCTGGCCGCAGGCTCCGCACTGTCGTCAACGCGGAAGCTGATGGACGACCACGGTGTGTCGAGCACCGTCGTGAAGGCTTCCGTCTCGCTGCTTCGCGCCGAGGGCTACGTGGTCGGACATCAAGGGAAGGGAGTGTTTGTCCAGTTCCCGCCGCGCCTTGCCGAGCATTCCCGAGGGGCCGCCGACTGGGCCGTGCCGGCTCTGCAGGCCGGACAGGCGATCGAACGGGCCCTTCGTGAGTTGGCCCGCGTCGGGCGCGAGACCGCAGATGCCGAAGCGGCTCTCCAGCGCTGGCGGGACGCGGTCGATGCGCTTCCCGACAGCGTGAAGAGCCGCTTGGCGGAGTAGGGCAGAGCTAGCCTCGGCTGGTCGCCGCCCACCCGTCTCGGATCAGGTCCTGGAGGCCGGACCGCTCGGGCTTCCACCCGAACTCGGTCGTGATCCGGGTGAGGTCGGCGACCAGCCGAGGCGGTTCCGGCTGCGGAGGACGGTGAACCACCGGCACGGGCCGTCCGGTGACCTGCTCCACCGCCTCGACAATCTCGCGCATGCTCGTCGGAGTCGCGCCCACGTTGTAGGCCCGGTGCGCGAAGTCTCCGGCGTGCAACGCCAAGACGTACGCGCGGGCCAGGTCATCCACGTGGACGAAGTCCCGGACGGCACTCCCGTCGCCGTTCATCTCCAAGTGCGGGTAGCGGCCGGCCGCCACAGCGAGCGCCTTCGGGATGATCCGGGACTCGTCGGCGTCCCCCACCCCGCCCACTGAGCCTGCGATGTTGAAGCACCGCAAGCTCACCGCCTGGATGGTGCCGCGCTCCCCCGCACGCTTGAGCAGCTCATCTGCGGCGAGCTTCGAAGCGCCGTACGGGTTGCTCGGAGCAGGTACGACGTCCTCGCCGATGGGCTGCCGCTCAGGGGCGCCGTAGATCGCAGCCGTCGAACCGAGCACGACTACAGGGCTCTGCGTGGCAGCTCGTCCGGGCAGCGCGGCCAGCAGTACCGCAGTGCCGTTGACGTTGACGTCGTGGTACTCGTCGGGCATCTCGAAGGACTCGCGCACCCGCGTGAGCGCGGCCAGGTGGCAGACGGCGTGCACGCCGCGCACGGCCGACGCGACGGCCTGCTCGTCGCGGATGTCGCCGTGGATCACCTCGGCCACCGGCAGCTCGGGGAGCGGGGCGCCCGGGGGTCGATGGGTCAGGGCGACCACCTCGTGGCCCGCCTCGGCGAGTCGTCGGACAACGGCGTTGCCGACGAAGCCGAAGGCGCCCGTCACGAGTACGCGCACGGATTTCCTCCTCAGTTCAGGATCAGTCCGCGATGCTGCCACGCCAGGTCGAGGCACGCGGCGGCGGCAGACGCGAGCGGTTCATTCTCCAGCAGGTGGCGGATGTTGGCCTCGGTGAAGTCGATCCCGCCAGCATTGCCCGTGCCAGCGATGACGCTGCCCTCGGTGTTGCGGGAGACCATGCCGGAGAACACCGTGTCGTATACGTCGGCGTCGATGACCACGACGCTGAGGATCTCGCCCGCCAGCGTGAGCGGGTCCAGGCCGATCCCGAAGCAGTACGGCCGGACCTTGCCCGCGCGTCGGGCCTCGTTGAGCGCGCGGAACGGCTCGACCCCGTCGTAGTCGATGGGCTCGCCGCTGCTGCCGTCGGCCTCGGGGTCGCCCAGGAACTCCTCCGCGTACTCGCGGAGCACGTTGCGCCAGAGGTCGAAGTCGTTCGACTGGTCCCACGGCATCACCGAGGACGGCTGAAACACCCCGGCGGGCATGATGTGGTACGTCCCGCCAGCCAGCGCCACGTTGCTCGCCGCCCGGTGGTGCAGCGGGAACGACGCCGTGCCGTCCGGAGCCAGCCGGATGGTCAGGGTGTCGATGGACGGCAGTAGCGGACGACGAGCGAGGTCGAACGGGTCACCGACCAGCGCGCGGAAGGGGAGCGCGTCCCAGTTCGGCTCCCCGATCCATGCGGGGTCGCTGCCCGTCGCCAGCCACGCGCCCGCCAGCTCGTGGGCCACGCCCTCGCAGACATCCGCCATGTCGAAGTAGGTCGTGTAGCCGAACGACAGCTTGGGCCGGCTGTCGACCTGGGCGACGTCGAGGAGCCGGAAGCTCGGCCGGTTCACGAACAGCGACGGCCGGTCGACCATGCGAATGGCCTGCGAGTACCGGGCGAACCGCCCGCCGTTCGCTGCCAAGGGCCGGACGCCCTCGGACTCGGTTTCGGCGCCAACGACCTCCGGCGGAACTGTCTGCGTCAGCCACGTGAGGTCGATGTCGCCGAAGTCCAGGGGGCTCGGCCACATCCACCCGGTCGTCGTGAGCACCGGGCTGTTTCCTGCCCGGTCCACGTCGGGGTACAGCCGGGCAGCAGCCTTGGTGAGCTGGCTCCGGTGCCGGTTCAGGTCCCGGCGAGTCATCCGCCAACGGCGCTGTTCCTCGACGGCGATTTGCGGGCCGCTCTCGTCGCCGGGAACCGAGACGACGGCCGCCTCGGCGGCCGGCAGCAGGCCTAGCTCGTCCTCGGGCAGCCCCAGCACCTGGGCCAACCGCCGGAGCTCGTCCATGTCCTTGATCACCCGCTTCCCGCGCTCCAGCAGCGAGACGTACGACTGGTCGTAGCCGAGCAGGTCGGCGAGGTCCTGCTGCTTCAGCTTGTGCAGAGCTCGGTAGGCCTTCAAGACGTCGCCGAGGTTGGACCCGTCCGGCGGCGCAGTGCGCTCGGCCGAGGCGGAGAGCCAGCTGACCGGCCCGGCCGTCGCGGCAACCGGAGCGACCGGGCCAGCGAGTCCGATCGCCCGGCGGCACGGGCTGCACACGGTGTCGGTGTTGCTGCGGCTCAGCCGGGCGCCGCATCGGGTGCAGACGGCGGGCGTCTTGGCTGCGATGGTCATGAGGCATCTACCCCTTCAGGGATCGGCCGATCACGGGGTGGGCCGCCTGCAAGACGGCGCCGCGCGTCGGAGACATTCAACTGCACCTGCGGCGCAGGCACGCGCCCTCTTGGCGCTTTATGGCTGGCGGCCCGACGGTCGATGCCGATCTTGGGCCAGTTGTGGGCCATGGCGCGGCGATGGGGGCGTTGATACGGTGTTGCCCCTGGTCAGGGCCAGTGCGGACGGCACGACGGAATTGTTCTTGAAAACTGTCGTGCGGTGACCCCGTACCGTGGGTTCGAATCCCACGCTCTCCGCCGGTAGGAGAACCACCTGCTCAGGGCGGGTGCCGAGTTCGCTCGGCACCCGCCCTCGGTGTTTCCCGGGCGGTCCCGGGCGCAGGCCTCGGAACCGTCGTGGAACGGATGCGGGCGCCGGGTTGACCCTGACACGGTGGCAGGGGATGGAGTGGGCGCACCATGTTGAACATCGGAGACTTCGCCAGCCACGGCCGGCTGTCGGTACGGATGCTGCGCCACTACGACGCGATCGGGCTGCTGCGGCCCGCCCGGGTGGACCCGGTCAGTGGGTACCGCTCCTACGAGGCGTCCCAACTGGCCCGGCTCAACCGGGTGATCGCGCTCAAGGAGCTCGGCTTCACCCTGCAGCAGGTGCGCGCCGTGCTGGACGAGCAGGTGGACGCGGCCGAACTGCGCGGCATGCTGCGGCTGCGGCGGGCCCAGCTCGCCGAGGCGATCGCCGCCGACGAACTGCGGCTGGCCCGGGTGGAGGCGAGGCTCCGGACGATCGAGAGCGAGGGGACCATGTCCGCACACGATGTCGTGGTGAAGCCGGTGCCGTCCGTACGGGTGGCCCAACTGGCCGGTGCGGCCGCGAGTTACGAGCCGGAGGACATCGGCCCGGTGATCGGGCCGCTGTTCGCCGAACTGTGCCGGAGGCTGACCGCGGCCGGGGTCGAGGCGGCCGGCCCGTCCGTCGCCCGCTACCAGGACGCGCCGGAGGGCAACGGCTCGGTGCTGGTCCTGGTGGCCGTCCCGGTGGGCCCGTCGGTGCGGCCGGGTGAGCACGACTTCGAGGTGCTCGACCTGCCGCCGATCGAGGAGGCGGCGACGATCGTGCACCGCGGCCCGATGGACGACGTGCTGGGCACCGGCCAGGAACTGGCCCGCTTCATCGAGGAGAACGGCTACCGCTCGGCCGGCTACGCCCGGGAGCTGTACCTGGAGTGCCCGGAGGACCTGGCCGGGTGGGTCACCGAGCTGCAGGAGCCGGTGGTCCGGCGGTAGCCGCGCTTGCCCTCGACCGGGTCGAGGGTCCTAGCGTCGCCCGGCATGACCACTGCCACTGCCACTGCCACTGCCACTGTCGGTTCGCGGGCCGCGCTGCCGCGGAGGTACCTGCTCTGGCTGGCCGGTGTCCAGGCCGGACTGCTGGGTGACGCCGCGCTGTACTTCGCCCTCGGCTGGGCCGCCTCCGCGCACGGCGGCGGCGCGGCCGGGCTGGTCCTGACGGCGATCACGGTGCCGCGCACCGCGCTGGTCCTGCTGGGCGGCGCGGTCGCGGACCGCTTCGGCGCCCGTCGGGTGATGCTCGCCGGGGACACGGTGATGCTGGTCGCGACCGGTGCGCTGGCGCTGGTGGCGGCCTCCCGGGGGACGCCGCTGTGGCTGCTGGTCGCGGCGGCGGCCGTGATCGGGACGGTCGACGCCTTCTACCTCCCGGCCGGCGGTTCGATGCCCCGACGGCTGGTGCCCGCGGACCGGCTGCCCCGGGCGCTCGCCCTGCGGCAGGCCGGCGGGCAGAGCGCCGTCCTGCTCGGCGCACCGCTGGGCGGCCTGCTGGTCGCGGCCGGCGGGCTGTCCGGCGCGGCGCTCGCGGACGCGGCGAGTTTCGGGGTCGTGCTGCTGGTCCTGCTGCGGGTGCGGCCCCCGGAGGACGGGCCGTCCGGTCCGCGGGCCGGACTGCTCCGCGAGGCGGCGTCCGGTGTCCGGCTCGCCGTGGCCGACCCGCTGCTGCGGGCCGCCCTGCTGCTCACCGGCGCTGCGGCCGGGGCGCTGCTGCCGGTGGTGTCACTGCTCGGTCCGCTGCTCGCCCGGACACACGGCTGGGCGGCCGGGACGGCGGGACTGGTCGGCGGCGGCCAGGCGGCCGGGGTGCTGGCGGTGGCCGGCCTGATCGCCCGGCGGGGCACCTTGCCCCGGGCGGGGGTGGGGGCGGCGGCCGGGCTCTGCGCGGCCTCGGTGGGGATCGCGCTGCTGGCGTCGGCCGCGGGGCCGGTCGCGGCGGTGGCCGGCAGCGCGGTGGCGGGCCTCGGCTCGGGGCTGTTCGCCTGCCACCTCGGCCCGCTCGTGCTGACCGGCGCGCCGCCGACCCATCTCTCCCGGGTCCAGGCACTGCTGACACTCGTGCAGAGCCTGGCGCTGGTGCTCTCGAACTCCCTGCTGGGCCTGCTCGCGGACGCGGCGGGCGCGGCCCTGCCCACCCTGCTCTGCGCCCTGGCCATCGCCGCCGCCGGGCTCACCGCCCTGGCCACCCCGGCCCTCCGCCGGGCCTGAGCCGCCCCGTGTTCCCCCGTCCGTTCGCCGTCTGTTCCCCGACCGCCCCGCGGCCCACTTGCCCGGCCCCGGTCGTCCGGGCAGAGTGCGGAGGTGGAGGCGGGCGGGCGGCGAGTGGAGGCGGCGATGAGTGATCTGACGGACCGACTGGCGCAGGGCCTCCCGGCGGGGGCCGTCGTGGTGGACCCGGACGTGACCGCCGCGTACCGCCACGACATGGCGGGCTTCTGCGCGGCCGGGCAGCCCGCGGTGGTGGTGTTCCCGGAGACGGTCGAGCAGGTGCAGCACGTGCTGCGCACCGCGACCGGGTTGCGCGTGCCGGTGGTGCCGCAGGGGGCCCGGACCGGGCTGTCGGGTGCGGCGAACGCGGTGGACGGCTGCGTCGTGCTGTCGCTGGTGAAGCTGAACCGGATCCTGGAGATCGACCCGGTGAACCGGATCGCGGTGGTCGAGCCCGGTGTGGTGAACGCTGAACTCTCCCGTGCCGTCGAGGAGTTGGGGCTCTCTTATCCGCCGGATCCGTCCAGCTGGGAGTCCTGCACGATCGGCGGCAACATCGGTACCGGGGCGGGCGGGCTCTGCTGCGTGAAGTACGGCGTCACCAGCGAGTACGTGCTCGGGCTGGACGTGGTGCTGGCGGACGGGCGGCTGCTGTCCACCGGGCGCCGGACGGCGAAGGGCGTGGCCGGGTACGACCTGACCAGGCTGTTCGTCGGCTCGGAGGGGACGCTCGGTGTGGTGGTCCGGGCGGTTCTGTCGCTGCGGCCGGCGCCCGCTCCGCAGCTGGCCCTGGCGGCGGAGTTCCCGAGTGCGGACGCTGCCGGTGCGGCGGTCTGCGAGGTGATGGCGCGCGGTCTGACCCCGTCGCTGATGGAGCTGATGGACGAGGTCTCGGTACGGGCCGTCAACGAGTTGGGCCGGATGGGCCTGCCGGAGTCCACCCGGGCGCTGCTGCTGGTGGCCTTCGACGGGCCGGACCGGGTGGCCGAGCTGGCGCGGGTCGCGGAGCTGTGCCGGGAGGCCGGGGCGACGGAGGTGGTGCCGGCCGAGGACCAGGCGGAGTCCGATCTGCTGCTGGCCGCCCGGCGGATGGCGCTGCCCGCGCTGGACCGGCTGGGCACCACGATGATCGACGACGTGGCCGTGCCGCGTTCCCGGCTGGCGGAGATGCTGAACGGTGTCGCGGCGATCGCCGAGCGGCACGGGCTGACCATCGGGGTGGTCAGTCATGCGGGGGACGGCAACACCCACCCGATCGTCATCTTCGACGCCTCGGACGAGGAGCAGACGGCCCGTGCCCAGCGCTCCTTCGACGAGATCATGGCGCTCGGGCTGGAGCTGGGCGGCACGATCACCGGGGAGCACGGGGTGGGGCTGCTGAAACGGGAGTGGCTGGCCCGTGAGCTGGGCCCGGTGGCACTGGACCTGCAGCGGCAGCTGAAGGCGGTCTTCGATCCGCTGGGAATTCTGAATCCCGGCAAGATGATCTGATTTCCACTGAGTCATCGCGTCGGATCTGGCGAAGCCTTCACTCCTGTCGCCCTGGTATGACATTCCGATGGTCTGTGAACGGTCGGAAAGTCGACATGGGAGGGTGATCGAACTTTTCGGGGGCGCGTTCACGGGTTCGCATGCGCCGGGGTGGTGCGACCGGCGGACCGTGTGGCGCCGTTTGCGCCGCTCGCCGAGGTGCCCCGATCCTCGGCCGTCCGGGTGAATTCCCAGCTCGGACGGGGTGCATCCACGCATGGTCCGGTTTTGCGGCCGCCATGCGCCGCTCGGCTGGATATCACGCTAACGGGGGAAAATCGCCGTGGGAGCTAGTGCTTTGTCGATTTGTTGCGGAAGGCTGTGTTCCGGCGTCGCAGCCCGCAGGTATTCGTCCGGTCGACGAACCTTGCACACCTTGATCGACCATTGCCCGGTGAACAGCTCTTTGGAGGCATTCATGGCTCGCATCCATACCCGTCGAACAGCCGGACTCCTGTTCGCCGGCCCACTCGCGGCCGGTCTGCTGCTGGCCGGTGCCGGTGGTGCCGCCGCCGCCGACGGTGCGGGTGCCGAGGGCGGCTCCAACGCCGGAGCGGTCTCCAACACCGGTACCGGCAACGTGTTCGGCGGGGTCGACGGCAACTACGTCTCCACCCAGCAGACCGCCACCGGTTCCGGCGGCTCGAACCAGGACAACACCGTCGCGGTGAAGGACAACGCGGGGAACGTCCAGGCCGGTCAGGGCAACAAGGACGTCAACGTCGTCGTCGCCCCGACCTTCAACTGACCGCCGTGATGCGGCACCGGGCACCACGGAAGGCGGGGGCGCCGGACGTGGGTGGCCGCGGCTGAGCTGAGCAGCCGCGGACGGGCCCGGACCGGGTCGGAACGGCCGGATCGGTTGGAACGGCTGTAACGGAAACCGAGGTACCACCGCAGGACAGCAGAGGGAACAGCGCATTCGACCGGCCGCGGAAAGGGTCACCGCGAAACCGGCCTCGTGGGCGGTGCCGGCACCGGCACCGCCCACAAGCGTGTCCGGTGCCGGGCCGGCGCGTCCGGCGCCCGCCCCGGAACCGCCCGCCGACCGGCCCGGACCCGTCCACCGAGGGCCCGCGCCCAGAGCCGTGGGTGTACGGCGGTACGGTTGCGCTCCGACAGCGCACCACGTGCCCGGGCCCGAAGGGCCGGCCCGGCCGGGGCGGCGACCGCGGCAATCGGAAGGAAGGGTGCGCGATGGCGGCGGAGGAGGAGGGCCTGACGGGCCCGGGCGAGGCCAGGCCTGCACCGGAGCCCGCGGCGGACACGCGCCCGGAGCCGTCTGCCGAGCCGGTCCACGAGCACCGGCCCGGGCCCACGTCCGTCCCCGAGCTGCTGCTCGGCCGCCCGCCGATGGCCCGCCCGCTGCCCTCCTTCGACCATGCGGCCGCCCCCACCGAGCCCGGCCCGCTGTTCGTGGACTGGCTCGCCACCGCGCTGCACGCCGGAGTACTGGACCCGCAGGCCTTCACCCTCTCGACCGTCGACGCCGACGGCATGCCGGACGCCCGGGTGCTGGTGCTGCGCGACGTCGACGCGGCCGGCACCGGCTGGAACTTCTCCGCGGCCGCCGACAGCCCCAAGGGCCGTCAGCTCGCCGGTCACCCGGCCGCCGCGCTGACCGTCTACTGGCCGCAGCTGGGCCGCCAGGTCCGGGTGCGCGGGACCGTCGAGCGGGCCGCCGACCTGGTCGCCGCCGCCGAGTTCGCCACCCGCTCGCCCGCCGCCCGGGTCGGCGCGCTGGTCGGGCGGCAGAGCGAGCCGCTGGGCTCGGTCGACGAGTACGACGAGGCGGAGGCGGTCGCCCGTCGCCGGCTGGAGACGTACCCGGACGCGGTCGCGCCGGGGCACGCGGTCTACACCCTGTGGGCGCACGAGGTGGAGTTCTGGCAGGGCGACGCCCAGCGCCGGCACATCCGGCTGCGCTACACCCGTACCGGCCCGGTCAGTTCCCCGGAGTGGTCGCGCACCCTGCTCTGGCCGTAGCGCGTTCCCGGGGCAGGCCGTTCCGGGACAGGACGTCCCGGAGCAGGCCGTCCCGGGGCGCGCCTCCTCGGCGGAGGACCGCCCCGGGGAGGCGCGGCTACCGCCGCCCGGTCAGCGTGGAGCCCACGCTGGCCGCGACCACACAGCCGATCCCGGCCAGCTGCGGCACGCCCAGCAGCTGGCCCAGCACCACCAGCCCGACCAGCGCGCTGACCGCCGGCTCCAGACTGACCAGCACGCTGAACACCCGCTGCGGCATCCGTCGCAGCGCGGTCATCTCCAGCGCGTACGGGATCACCGGCAGCAGCAGCGACACCCCGGCGACCGCGGCGAGCAGCCCCAGTGGCGAGGCGCCGGGCGCGGTCAGCCCGTCCCAGGCCTGGCCGAGCCCGAAGGGTGCCAGCGTCAGTGCGCCGACCGTCATCGACACCGCCAGGCCCTGGAAGCCCTGGAAGGTCGCGCCCACCTTGTCGGTGAACAGGATGTACAGGGCGTAGCAGGCGGCCGCCCCGAAGGCGTAGAGCAGGCCGACCGGGTCGAGCGACCCGCCGCCGTCCCCCTCGCCGAGCAGGGTCAGCAGCATCACGCCCGCGGCCGCGAGCAGCGCCCAGAGCAGGTGGCTGGCGCGCCGGGCGAAGACCAGGGCGACCGCGAGCGGGCCGAGGAACTCGATGGTGGCGGCGGTGCCCATCGGCAGCCGGTCGATCGCCCCGGCGAACAGGAAGGTCATCCCGGCCGAGGCCACGCCGAGCAGCGCGGCCGCGACGAGGTCGCGCGGGCGCTTGTCGCGGAGCTTGGGCCGGGTGACGGCGAGCAGGATGACGGCGGCGAAGCCGAGCCGCAGGAAGGTCGTGCCGCTGACGCCGAGCGGGCCGAACAGCGGCTTGGACAGGGCGATGCCGGTCTGCACCAGGAACATCGCGGTCAGACAGAGAAGCGGCGCCGGGATTCTCTCCGGGCGCCGCAGGGCCTTGCCGAACCGGCCGGTGGACCGGCCGGGGTCGATCCCGGGTGGCGCCGAGGGGCCGGAGGCCCCACCTCGTCGCCAGCTTCCCCGCTCGCCGGCAGGCTCGCCCTTGGGGGCGGGCGGCATGGCCAGGGCCTCGGCGACGGCGGCGGCCGACGACGAGGCGGCAGGGGTTTCGCTGGTATGGGAGGTGGGCATATTTGTGAGTTTGCCGTAAGGAGTGATGAACGGGCAAGCTCGTTACAAAAATCGGGACGGATGCGGACGGGTGCGTCCGAAAGGGTGGGCTCGCGCGGGCGCTGCGGCGTGGTTGCGGCAAGCCCCCGACGGACCGTCAGTATCAAGGCGGGGTGCGCCTTCTCCGCCCCGCCGCCCTCCTCGCCGCCGCCCTCGTGCTCCTGCTGGCCACCGACGGGACGGGCGTGAACGCCGAAGCCACCGTCCCGGCCGCCGTCGCCGCCCCCCGCATCCGGGCCGTCACGCTGCCCGACCGGTCCGGCCCGCCCGGGGTCCGCGACACCTGGAGCGGCCCCGCCTTCGATGCCTGCACCGCACCGTCGCTCGACACCCTGAAGACCTGGCGCGACGCCTCCCCGTACGGGGCGGTCGGCATCTACACCAGCGGCTCCCAGCGCGGCTGCGACCAGCCCCGGCTCACCGCCGAGTGGGTGCGCCAGGCGCGGGCGCTGGGCTGGCGGTTCCTGCCGGTGCACGTCGGACTGCAGGCGCCGTGCGCCGAGCTGAGCCACAAGCCCCGGCGGATCGACCCGGCGAAGGCCGCCGAGCAGGGCCGGGAGGAGGCGGAGGAGGCCGCCCGGGCCCTGCGCGCGCTCGGGCTCGCCAAGGGCGGCCCGGTCTACCTGGACATCGAGGCCTACCCGGTGGGAGACCCGGCGTGCGGCCAGGCCGTGGTCGACTTCACCCTCGGCTGGACCGCGGCCCTGCACGACGCCGACTACCGCTCCGGCTTCTACTCCAGCCTCGACTCCGGTATCGCGGACCTCGCCGCCGCCGCCCGCGCCGGCAGCTTCCCGCTGCCCGACGCGCTCTGGTACGCCCGCTGGGACGACCGGGCCGACACCGACGGCTCCGGCGGCCTCGCCCCCGACCTCTGGAGCCTGCACCAGCGCGTCCACCAGTACCACGGGAACGTCGAGGAGACCTTCGGCGGCGCCACCCTCACCGTCGACCGCAACCACGTGGACGGCCCGACCGCCCCCTGAGCTCCGCCGGTAGGGTGGCCCCCGATCGAGCACGGGGGAACGGCATGGCGAACGGGCAGGGGCACGGCGGCAGCACCGGCGGGTACGGCGCGCCGCCGCCGCAGAACCCGTACGGACAGCCGCCGTACGGACAGCACCCCTACGGACAGCACCCCTACGGACAGAACCCGTACGCGCAGAACCTGTACGCGCAGCCGGTGCCGCCGTCGCAGCCCTACCCGCCCCGGCAGCCGCAGGCCGTCCCGCCGCAACAGGCCCACCCGGTCCACCCCGCCCACCCCGCCCCCCAACAGCCGTACGCCGCCGACCGGTTCGGCGCCCCGCCGGAGCCCGGAGCCGCCCGCCCCGGCGGCTTCCCCGGCCCCGCGCCGCGCCGCAACCGCCTGGCCGTGCTGGTCCAGTTCGTCCTCCAGTGGATCTACGCGCCGCTCTGGATCCTCGGCCTGGTGCTGCTCTTCGCCGTCCTGCTCCTCGCGGACTACAGCGGGGGAGGCCCCGACTCCGACGGCTGGCTGAAGGTCAACCGCAGCTTCGTCCCGCCCCGCCGGCTGCGGGCCGAGCTCTCCGGCAGGCCGGAGCACTGGGAGCGCTACGTCGCCCCGATCCTGGCCCGCCGGATCGCCGCCGCCGAGGCGGCGCACGCGGCCGGCGACGGCGAGGTGCGGGCCGACCTCGGCCGGGTGATGCGGGTCGGACTCCCGCTGCGGTTCTACCGCGGGCTCGGCGCGGCCGGCGTGGTCCGGCTCGCGGAGCGGCACGGCTGGCACGGCGTGGCGTCCGGAACGGACACCGGGCACGTCCGCCTCGCCCGCCACTTCCCCGCCCCGGCCGCCCTGGACGCCCCCTTCCCGCAGGACCCGCCCGCCGCCCCCGGCACCCCGTGGGGCCCGCAGCCGGTCCGCTTCGCGCCGCTGCTGCCGTTCGTCCTCCTGCTCCAGGTCCTCTACGTCCCGGTGTACGGCCTGCTCACCTGCTGGGTGAGCCGCCCCGAGCCCGACCACTGGGACCGCTGGGGCGCCCGCTGGACCGTCGGCCCGCGCGCCTTCCGCGCCGAGTTCACCAACAGCCCCGCCGCCTGGGACCGCCACATCCGCCGCATCCTCGAACGCGACGCCACCCGCATCCGCGCCGCCGCCCGCACCCCCGGCACCACCCCCGCGCACCGCATCCAGCTCAAGCGCGCCACCTACCGCGGCGCCGGCGCCCACCAGGCCCTGCGCATCGCCGCCGAACAGGGCTGGACCCTCGACCCGGCCTACCTCCCCGACCCGGCCAACTCCCTCCGCCTCACCCGCCCCGACCTCCCCTGACCTCCCCGCCGCCGCACCGAGCCGTTCACCGCCGGCTTTCGACGATTCCCCGGATCACCGCCCGCGCCCCGGCTGGATTCGGCCGGACGGCGTGTGGCGGAGCCGGACCCTCACCGCCGGCCAGTACCGGGCCGTCCCGGAGGACGTGCGGGTCCGGCTGCCGGAGGGGGTGCGGCAGCGGGCGGAACCGGGACGAATCCGTGATCCGTGCAACGGGGCCGGGATACTGACAGCGGGGGGCGGGGGCGGCACAATCGGGCACGTCCGCGCGCATTACCGCCCGGTAGGTGCCGCAGGCGCAGCCCCCAGTGCCGCCAGGTCGAGGAGGACCCGTGTTCAGCACGATGCAGGACGTACCGCTCACCGTCGCCCGAATCCTGGAGCACGGGTCGACGATCCACGGCCGCTCGACCGTGACCACCTGGGACGGTACCGGGCCGGTCGTCCGGACCTATGCCGAGGTCGGCGCGCGGGCCGCGCAGCTCGCGTGCGCGCTGCGCGACGAGCTGGGGGTGACCGCGGACGACCGGGTGGCCACCTTGATGTGGAACAACACCGAACACCTGGAGGCGTACCTCGCCGTCCCCGCGATGGGGTCCGTGCTGCACACGCTGAACCTGCGGCTGCCCTCCCAGCAGCTGTCGTTCATCGTCAACCACGCCGCCGACCGCGTGATCATCGCCAACGGCACCGTCCTGCCGCTGCTCGCCGCCGTCCTCCCGGACCTCGCGCCGACCCTCAAGCACATCGTGGTGAGCGGCCCCGGCGACCGCTCGGTGCTGGCCGGCTTCGCGGGCACGGTGCACGACTACGAGGAGCTGATCGCCGGCCGGCCCACCGAGTACCCGTGGCAGCACGACATCGACGAGCGGCGGGCCGCCGTGCTCTGCTACACCTCCGGCACCACCGGGGACCCGAAGGGCGTGCTCTACAGCCACCGCTCGGTCTACCTGCACTGCCTCCAGGTGAACACCGGCGACAACTTCGCCTTCACCCCGCGCGACACCGCGCTGCCGGTGGTGCCGATGTTCCACGTCCAGGCCTGGGGCATCCCGCACGCGGCCTTCATGTCCGGCGCCAACCTGCTCATGCCGGATCGTTTCCTCCAGCCCAAGCCGATGGCCGAGATGATCGCCGCCGTCCGCCCGACCGTCAGCGCCGCCGTCCCCACCATCTGGGCCGGCCTGCTGGACGAACTCGACGCGGGCGACTACGACACCTCCAGCCTGCGCATGGTGGTCATCGGCGGCAGCGCCTGTCCGCCGTCGCTGATGAAGGCCTACGAGGAGCGCCACGGCATCCGGGTGCTGCACGCCTGGGGCATGACCGAGACCTCCCCGCTCGGCTCCTTCGCCCAGCCGCCGGGCGGTCTCACCCCCGAGCAGGAGTGGCCGTACCGGGTCACCCAGGGCGTCTTCCCGGCCTCCGTCGAGGCCCGGCTGATCGGCCCGGGCGGCGAGCGGATGCCGCACGACGGCGTCTCGGCGGGCGAGTTGGAGGTGCGCGGCCCGTGGATCGCCGGGGCGTACTACGGCGGCGCCGGCCAGGACCCGGTCCGCCCGGACGACAAGTTCTCCGAGGACGGCTGGCTGCGCACCGGCGACGTCGGCACGATCACCGCGGACGGCTACCTGACCCTCACCGACCGGGCCAAGGACGTCATCAAGTCCGGCGGCGAGTGGATCTCCTCGGTCGAGCTGGAGAACGCCCTGATGGCCCACCCCGACGTGGCCGAGGCCGCCGTGGTCGCCGTCCCGGACGAGAAGTGGGGCGAGCGCCCGCTGGCGACGGTGGTGCTGCGCCCGGGCGCGACCGTCGGCCTGAAGGAGCTGCGGGCCTTCCTGGGCGAGCGGATCGCCTCCTGGCAGCTGCCGGAGCGCTGGGCGATCGTGGAGTCGGTGCCGAAGACCTCGGTCGGCAAGTTCGACAAGAAGGTGATCCGGGCCGGCTACGCGGCGCAGGAGTTGTCCTTCACGTTCCTGGGAAGGTCCTGACCGCCCGAAGCGCCCGCCCCCCCCCGTACGGAACGGGGGCGGCCGGCCCTTTCACGTGCCGGAGTGCCGGAGAACCAGAGAGCCGCAGAGCCGCAGAGCCGCAGAGCCGCAGAGCCGCAGAGCCGGGCCGGCCCACGGCGGTGTCAGCCCGCGGCGGCGACGCCCGCCTCGCCCATCGCACCGATCCGCCCGAGCAGGTCGACGATCCGGGACTGGACGTCCTCGCTGGTCGAGCGCTCGGCGAGGAAGAGCACGGTCTCGCCGGTGCGCAGCCGGGGCAGTTCGCGCGGGTCGAGGTCCACGGAGGTGTAGACCACCAGCGGGGTGCGGTGCAGCCGGTCGTTGGCGCGCAGCCAGTCCAGCAGGCCGACCCGGCGACGGCGGATCTGCAGCAGGTCCATCACCACCAGGTTGGGCTGCACACTGCTGGCCCGGGCCACCGCGTCGTTCTCGTCCACCGCGTGCTCGACGTGCATGCCGCGCCGCTCCAGGCTGCTGATCATGGCGGCGGCGATGTCCGGGTCGCCCTCGACCAGCAGCACCCGCGGGGCGTGGTGCTCGCCGTCGCGCGGTGCGAGGGCACGCAGCAGGACGGCCGGGTCGGCCCCGTACGCCGCGTCCCGGGTGGCCTGGCCGAGGCCGGCGGTGACCAGCACCGGGACCCGGCGGTTGAGCGCCGCGGTGCGCAGCGACTGGAGCGCGGTGCGGGTGATCGGGCCGGTCAGCGGGTCGACGAAGAGGGCGGCGGGGAAGCCGGGGACCTGGGCGTCCACCTCCTCGCGGGAGCGGACGATCACCGGCAGGTAGCCGCGCGCCTGGAGGGCCTGCTTGGTGGCCGGGTCGGGCTCGGGCCAGACCAGCAGCCGACGGGTGTTGGCCAGCTCGCCGGTCGGGGCGGACGGCTGCTCGGCGGCGGGCCGTTCGTCGGCGGGCGGGAGCTCGGCCATCGGTCGCGGCGCGGTCCGGTGGGCCTCGGCCGGTACGGGCGGCTGCGGCGCGGTGGCGGTGGCGGGTACCGGCGCGGGGCCGAGCTGGCGCGGCGGGGCGAGCTCGCCCAGGCCGGTGCCGACCGGGCGGGGGCCGGACGGCTCCTCGGCGGCGGGCAGGGCGGCGCGGGCGGGCGCCAGTGCGGTGCCGGGGGAGGGCAGTGCCTGGCCGACGTGCTCGACCTGGCCGACCGGACCAGCCGGAACGGAGGCGTTCACCAGGGCGTCCGGGTCCGGTCCCGGCGGGACGGCCAGTCGGCGGCGGCGTCCGGTCGGCGCGGCGGCGCCCGGTTCGGGCAGCGCGGGCGCGGGACCGGCGGGCAGGGCGTGCTCCAGGCCGGGGTAGACCGGGGCGTCGGCCGCTCCGGGCAGGGCGAAGCCGCCGGAGGACTCCTCGGTCGAGGGCAGCGCGCGGCGGCGCCGGGGCCTGGTCTCGCCCGGGGCCTGCTCCTGACCGGCCTCGGTGGTCGGGGCGGTCGGGGTGCCGGTCGGCGGGGTGCCGTCCGGGGCGGTGGGCGCGGGGGCCGGGCCGAGCGCGAGCGGCTCGCGCCCGCCTGGGCGGTTCGGCGGCGCCCGGTGGCCCTCGACGGGCACGGCGTAGGCGGGGCCGGAGCGGCCGTCGTCCTTGCCCCACGGGTCGCTCTGGGCTCCGTCCGGTCCGGGCAGGCCCTGGCGGCCGTACGCGGGGTCGTTGCCGGTGCCGTTCCACTGCTCGGGGACGGCCCGCTCGACCCGGGCGGGGGCGTTCGGCCACTGGTCGGCCGGAATGTCGGGGGCATCGGGAGTGCCGGGAGTGCCGGGGACTCCGGGGGTGTCGGACTCCGGGGCCTCGGCGGCCGGTCGGCCTCGGCGGCCGCGCCGTTCGGCGGGGGGCTCCTCGGCGGGTGCCCGCTCCGCGGCGGGGGCTTCGGGGGCCTCGGCGCCGGGCTGCTCGGCGGTCGCCGCGGGCTCGGTGCTCCCACCACTGCTGGGCAGCTGCGGGATGCCCGGAAGTTCGGGCAGGACGGCGCTGTCGCTCTCCTTGGGCCGGTCGGAGCGGCCTTCGGCGGCGGCGCGCTCGGCGGCGGCCTTCGCGGCGACCGGGTCCAGCGGCAACTCGACGACGTACGTGGTGCCGGCCTTGCCGGGCAGCTCGTGCGGCTGGAGCACGCCGCCGTGGCGCTCGACCACCGCGCGGGCTATCGGCAGGTGGACGGGGCTGCCACCGACGCCGGGGCCGCGGATCTCGACCCGGGCGACCTCGCCGCGCTGGGCGGCGGCCAGCACGACGGTCGGCAGGTCGGGCGCGGGCGGCAGCGCGGGGGTGGCGGCGCCGTTCAGCCCGGGCACGGCCAGACCGGGGGAGGGGGCGTCGGGGGGGTCCAGGGCCAGCCCGATGCCGCTGACGTCGGCGACCAGGTGGGCCAGTGCCTGGGCGAGCCGCCGCTCGTCGGCGATCACCTCGACCGCGGCGGCGTGCACCGAGAACCGCACCCGGCCGGGGCCGACCAGCTCGCCGGCCACGTCGACGGCCCGGCGGACCACCTTGTCCAGGCCGACCGGCACCCGGGGCGCGGGTGTCCGCCCGTCCTTGGCGTCCTTGCCGGCCTTGGGCTCCTTGCCGTCCTTGCTGTCCTTGCCGTCCTTGGCCTCGCCGCCGGCGCTCTCGCCGGCCTCGCAGCGCTGGTGGTCGAGCACCCCGTCGATCAGCTTCCCGAACCGGCGGCACTCGGCGGCCAGTCGGCGCAGCGTCCAGTTGGCCTCCGGCCAGAGCTGGCCGGCCGGGTCGGCGGCGAGCGCGTCGAGCCGCTGGTTCAGCGCGTTCAGCGCGCCGCCCAGCTCGCTCTCCAGGACGGCGGTGAGGTGCTCGTTGCGGGCGACCAGGGCGAGTTCGCGGCTGCGGTCGGTGAAGGTCATCACCGCGCCGACCAGCTGGTCGCCGTCCCGGACCGGGGCGGTGGTGAGGTCGACGGTGACCGGCCGGCCGTCCTTGCGCCACAGCACGGTGCCGCGCACCCGGTGCTTGCGGCCGGAGGTCAGGGTGTCCAGCAGCGCCGACTCCTCCAGCGCCAGCGGGGTGCCGTCGGCCCGGGAGTGCTGGATCAGCGGGTGCAGTTCGCGCCCGCCCAGCTCGCTCGCCCGGTACTCGAGGATGTGCGCGGCGGCCGGGTTGACCAGCACGCAGCGGCCTTCGAGGTCCACGCCGAGCACGCCCTCGGCGGCGGCGCGCAGGATCATCTCGGTCTGCTTGTGCTGGCGGCGCAGCTCGGCCTCGACGCCGAGCCGGCCGGAGAGGTCGCGGACCAGCAGCAGGAGCAGGTCGGAGGAGGAGGGCGAGTTCTCGCGGTACGAGTCGTACGGGGAGCGCGCGTAGCCGCGGCCGTCGCCGTCGTCGGCGAAGTCGTTGCCGGAGACCTCGACCGGGAAGGTGGTGCCGTCGGTGCGGTGGGCGGTCATCCGGACCGGGCGGTCGAGGGCCTCGTCGTCGCGGGTGGCCGGGCGCATCGAGCCGGGGATGCGGCTGGGGTCGAACTCCGGCAGCAGACCCAGCACGCCCATGCCGACCAGTGAGGTGCCCGGCGCCTGCAACGCCTGGACCGCCGCGCTGTTGGCGTCCACGACGGTGCCGTTGCTGTTCACCAGCAGCAACGCGTCGGGCAGGGCGTCGAGTATGGCGGCGAGGCGAGCAGCGCCTCGGATCGGCCTGCTGCTCACGTCGACAGGTCTCCTCGGCTCGGGGCAGCTCCTCCGGAGACGGCAGTATCTCATTCTTCTTTGCGGCGGGGTCGACCCGCCTAGTAACGTTGGCGGTGGTTGGTGCCGAGCCCCACGGTTGTGGCATCATCACTGACACACGGAACGGGTCCGCTCGCGCGGATGCGATCCATGTGGGGAGGCTTCGCCTAGTCCGGTCTATGGCGCCGCACTGCTAATGCGGTTTCGGGGTTATTCCTGATCGAGGGTTCAAATCCCTCAGCCTCCGCCAGTCGGGAGCCCCCGTCGACGATCTCGTCGACGGGGGCTCTTCGCGTTCCCGGACGCAGTGCGGGTGCGGCCCGGGGTGGGCCCCGAGCGCGGCCGCGGCGTGGCCCGGAGGGGGTCTGCGGCGTGGCCCGGAGGGGGTCTGCGGGGGCCCGGATCAACCGATTTCGTCCTACGCCGCAGGTCATGTAATGTTGTCCCCGCAACGCCCCGGGGACAACATTCACCAGGGCGAGCGCTCATAGCTCAACGGATAGAGCACTTGACTACGGATCAAGAGGTTGCAGGTTCGAATCCTGCTGAGCGCACCAACCTTCGCAAGATCGGGTTCGCCCGTTCCTTGCGCTCATAGCTCAACGGATAGAGCACTTGACTACGGATCAAGAGGTTGCAGGTTCGAATCCTGCTGAGCGCACCATCGAGAAGCCCCCGGCCACCGGCCGGGGGCTTCTTCCGTTTCCCGGCGCGCCAAACCTCTGATTCGAACAGAGCCTTGCGGTGGATGGTTCCGTCCCGGAGGCCGGTGTCCCCCGGATGGGTCCGGAGCTCCCGTTCTTGCGTCCGTTCGAGTGGTGCCGATTGCCGCCTAATGGATGAAATGCAGCCGTTTCGGGTACATCCCGTCCTGCCGCCCGAATGACCGCCGATCGGGTGGGACACGGCCAAAAGCACAGGTGTCGCCGTATGCCCGGCCCAGGGTCGTGATTCCTTTTTGTCGGATCGTGTGCAGCCTGCCTGCCTGCTTGCCCGCCTGCCCGCCAGCCCGGCAGCCCACCGCGAAGGAGAGCCGGATGAGCCGACAGTTTTCCCTTACGGCTGCCGCCCTGGCCGTCCTCGCGACCGGGCTGCTGACCACGTGGAACGCCCCGCTCTCGGAGGCCCGCCAGTCCCCCGACACCTGGTCCGCCGAGCACCGGGCGGTGCTGCCCTCCGGGCTTTCGGTCCGGTTCGATCTCGACGCCGCCCCGGGCACCGGCGTCACCGCCGCACCGGGCGAATTGGCGGACCGCTCCGCCGCCGGTCTCCCCGCCGCCCGCTATGCCGACGGAATGCGGCCGGGAGATCCCGCGCAGACCTTCGACCTCGCCCCCGACCGTCCGCAGGCGGACGGCTCCTGGCGCACCGTGGGAACGCTCCGGCTGGATTTCTCCCGCCCGGTCCGCAATCCCCGGCTGCACCTCAGCGGCCTGGCCGCGCTCGCCGACGGGAATTCCGGTAGCACCAGCACGGCAACCCGGCTGACCGTGACCGGAGGCTCGCCGGCCGCCCCCGCCCTGGTCGACCGCACGGACTGGCCCGGCTGGACGGTCGAGGGCAACGTCCTCGCCCCCGCGAGCCCGGACGGGGCGTCCGACGGCGATCGCGGTTCGGCGGCCGAGGGCTCGCTGGAGCTGGCCGGCACGGTCCGCACCGCGGTGTTCCGGGTCGAGCAGCGCTCCGTCGCCCGGGACGGCAGCACCACCGCCCCGCCAGTCCTGCGCCAGGCCTACACCGTCACCGTCGACGAGGGCCTCGGCACCGCCCCGCAGGACTACGGCAACGCCTCGCACGTGGTCACCGACCTCTTCCTGGGCGCCGACGCGGCCGGTCCGGCGCGCACCGCCGGCAGCCGTTCCGCCAAGGACCCGGGCAGCGGGCCGCTGGTCCGGCCCGACCACGGGGCGGCCCCGCGCAGCCCGTTCGACGACCCCCGGGCCGGGCTGCAGCCCGGCCGCGGTGAGTACCAGGGTGCCGACCCGGCGATCGCCTTCCCCACCGAGGCCGCGATCGGAAGCTACTACCGGCTCACCGTCCCGGTCGCGGTCGGCGACCAGCCCGCGACCCTGGCCGGCTGGATCGACTTCGACCGCACCGGCCGGTTCGACCCCGCCGAGCGGGTGCAGACCGAGGTCCCGCCGGGTGCCGACACCGCCACCCTGGAGTGGACCGTCCCGGCCGGTGCGGCCTCCGGCGGGACCTGGGCCCGGCTGCGGATCGGCCGCGACGCCGGCCAGCTCGTCTCCTCCGGTGGGTTCGCCGACTCCGGACAGGTCACCGACCAGCGGATCGAGCTGACCGTCGGCGCGGCCCTGCCGGAGATCGCCGAGCCGGTCGACGGGGCCGTGCTCGCCGACGCCCGCCCGCGGATCGGCGGCGGGGGCGCGGTGTCCGGTGCCACGGTGGAGGTCGTCGAGGGCGACACCGCGCTCTGCAAGGCCAAGGTCCTGCGCGGCGGCGACTGGTCCTGCCGCCCCGACACCGGGCTGGCGGCCGGTCCGCACACCCTCACTCCGGTGGAGACCACCACCGGCGGCGTGGTGCTGCGCGGCGAGCCGGTCGGGGTCAGCGTGAAGAGCGTGCCGCCGGGCGCCCCCACGCTCACGGTCCCCGCCTACACCAACGACCCGGGGCTCCGGCTCACCGGCACCGGCGAGGCGGGCAGCACCGTCTCGGTGGTCGAACGGGGCTCGGGCGACGACCTGTGCATCACGGGGGTGCCGGCGGACGGCCGGTGGTCCTGCCTGCCGGTCGAGAACCTGACGGACGGGAAGCACCTGCTCACCCCGGTCGCGGTCGACGCGGCGGGGAACCGGACGGCCGGGCCGCCGGTGGAGCTGGTCGTCGACACCGGCCTGCCGCAGCGGCCGGTGCTCACCTCCCCGGCCCCGGGGGAGACCGTGCGGGTCAGTCGGCCGAAGCTGGCCGGCCGGGCGGAGCCGGGAGGGAACGTGCTGGTCACGGTGCGGCCCGGGGCGTCCTCGGAGACGGAACGGCGGACGGTGCTCTGCGGGGCCACGGCGGCGTTCGACGGGAGCTGGAGCTGCACGGCCAACCGGGACCTGACGGACGGGGACCAGTGGCTGCTCGTCACGGCGACCGACCGGGCAGGCAACGAGGTCGCGGCGGAGCCGGTGCCGGTACGGGTCGCCGCTGCGGGGGCGGTGCCCGATCCGGCGGCGTCGAGCCCCGCGATGTCGGGTTCGGTGTCGCCGAGTCCGACGGCACAGAGTTCGACGGCAGTCGGTCCGACGGCTTCGGCTCCGGCCGCGGGCGTGTCGAGCCCGGTGGCCGGGAGCCCGACCCGGTCGGCCTCGGCCTCGGCCTCCGGTCCGGCGGCGAGTCCTGTGGCACCCGGGTCGGCGGCGCCGAGTCCGTCGGTCGCGGCGGTGCCTTCGGAGGTGCCCGCGGCGCTGCCGATCGTGGTTCCGTCGGCGGGAGCCCGGCCGGTGACGGCGGGTCCGGTGGTGGCGTCGTCGGTGGCAGCGAAGTCGCGTCCGAGCGCTTCGGTCCCGGCGGCGGCCTCCGTGACCACTGTGTCCATCGCGTCCACCGGGACCGTCGCCCCGTTCCCCTCGACCACCGCGACCGTCTCCCCGGCCCCGGCCCCGGCCCCGGCCGACGGTGTCGGCGCCTTGCCGGCCGCAGTCGCCGCAGTGCAGTCCGCGCCCTCGCCGGCCGGAACCGCCGGAACCGCCGGGGCCGCCGGAGCTGCCGACTCGGCCGAACCCGCCGAACCCGCCGAGTCCACCCGGGACGCGGCCCGGCCGTTGGCGGCGCCTCCGGCGGAGGCGCCGCAGGGCGCGTCCGGACGGCCCGGGGAGGCCGGCCGGCGCGGTGGACTCGCCGGAGTCCTGCTGGTGCTCACCTGCCTGGGGCTGATCACCCGTCGGGTGTTCGCCCGCAGGGCCGGTGTTCCTCGACGCTGATCGGCGCCGAACTGTCCCGACCATCCGCTCATGTGCCTGCGCGTCAGGTCGGCTTTGGATGATTCGTCAGTAAATGTCGACACACCTCGGTTCAAATGTCGCATTTGATGACGTATGAACTTAGCCTGACCCTGGCACTGCCCGTCAGATCCGGGCCGCCCGTTGCGCGACACACCGACCCAGAGGATCCGTGCATGGACGTCACCCGCGATTCTTCGCAGCGACCCGACAATCTGCCCAGGGTGCTTCCGCCGGCAGTGCCGGAACGTTCCGCCTCCGGCTCCAGCTCGCTGGCCAGAACCACGGCCATCAGGACCGTCACGGCGGACGGCCCGGCCGACAGCGGGCCGGCGACCACCCCGCTGGCCGTCGTCCCGAGCCCCGCGCAGGCCGGCCCGGCGGACCGGCGCGACCCGCTGGAGACGGCCGCCCCCGAGACCGTCGAGCTGCTGGACGCCACGGCGGCCGGAACCGCGACCGCCACCACCTCCCGGCGCCCGCCGCGCGCCGACCAGGCGCTGCGCGAGCACCGCGCCGCCGCGCTGCCCGGCTGGATCGCCCTGCTGGCCGTGCTGATCGGCGTGGCCGGTGTGCTGTTCGTGCTGCTGCGCACCGGCGTCATCCCGTACTGGGACGCGCTCCCCGACCTGCGCGGCACCGCCGCCCGGGAGAGCGGCCGGGTGGAGGTGGACGCGCAGTGGATCGTCGCGGCGGCCGCGGCCGGCCTGCTGGTGGTGCTCGCGCTCGCCGGGCTACTGGCCAACGCGGGCGGCGAGACCCGGGTGCTGACCCGCTGGGGCCGCTACCGGGGCACCGTCCGCCGGGCCGGCCTGGTCTGGGTCAACCCGCTGCTGCGCCGTCGTCGGGTGGACGTGCGGCTGCGGCACTGGCGCAGCGAGCCGGTCAAGGTGGTGGACCGCACCGGCACGCCGATCGTGGTCCGGCTGCTGATCGTCTGGCGGGTCAAGGACACCGCGCGGGCGCTGCTGGCGATCGAGGACCACGAGAGCTACCTGCGCGAGCAGGTCCAGGCGGTGCTCACCCGCACCGCGTCCACCCTGCCGTGCGACAGCAACGCGGCCCCCGGTCCCGCGCTGCGTGACGGGCAGTGGTTCGCCGACGAGATGACCAGGGCGCTGGCGGCCGAGGCGGCCCCGGCCGGTCTGGAGGTCTACTCGGTGCAGCCGCTGGCCCTGGAGTACGCGCCCGAGGTGGCCGAGTCGATGCGCCGGCGCCGGCTGGCCGACCTGGACGCGGGCCTGCGCACGGTGCTGGTGGACGACGCGGTGGAGGCGGCGGCGCTCGCCGTCCGCCGTCTGGAGCGGGCGACCGCGCACGAACTGGACGAGGCCGCCCGCAGCGCGCTGATGGAACAGCTGCTGGTCGCCTTCGTCGCCCCGGCCGGAGTGGCCGCCTCGGTACCGTCCCCGGCCGCCCGCGCCGGGCGGAAGGAAGGACGACCCGCATGAGGATAGCCACCGGCGCGTACGCCGAACCCGCCGTCACCATCGGCTCGGGCGGCCCCGACGGTGATCCCGGTCTGATCGGCTTCGAGGAGCGACTCGGCAGCATCCCCGCGATCGCTGGCTGCGGCTGCCCGAACTGCGTCGTCCGGCCGCGCACCGCCCGCTCCGCGGCGGCGGCCGGCGGCAGCCGAATACACCGGGCCGTACGGAGCACCTGTCTGGCCACCACCGTGCTGGCGGGCGCCGGCGTCGTCGGCCTGACGGCCGGCGCCGGATCCGCGCACGCCGCGGCCGGGAAGCAGGGCTGGGACGGGTCGAAGTACTGGTTCAAGAGCGGCAGCGGCGAGTGGCGTTGGACCAGCCACTACGACGTCTACGCGAGCCGCACCGGGCAGTCCGGCGGCTCGGCCGGCGCTTCGGCCCGGGCCGGCGCCGCCCAGGCCGCCTCCAACGGTTCGGCCTCCTCCGCCGGGATGCGCCAGGGCTGGGACGGATCGAAGTACTGGTTCAAGAACGGCAGCGGCGAGTGGCGTTGGACCAGCCACTACGACGTCTACACGAGCCGCACCGGGCAGTCCGGCGGCTCGGCCCAGGCCCCCGCGCAGCCCGCGCCCCCCGCGAGCCGTCCGTCGGCCAAGTCCTCGCCGGCCCCCGGAAGCATGGAGGCGGCCATCGACTACGCGCTCGCCCAACTGGGCAAGCCGTACGTCTGGGGCGGCAACGGCCCGTCCGGCTACGACTGTTCGGGGCTGGTCCAGCAGGCCTACCGGCGCGCGGGGATCAGCCTGCCGCGGGTGGCCGACGACCAGTACGCGGCGACCACGCCGATCAGCGCCGGGCAACTGCGCCGCGGCGACCTGGTGTTCTGGTCCGACAGCGGCCGGGCCTCGGGGATCCACCACGTGGGGATCTACCTGGGCGGCGGCACCTTCGTGGAAGCGCCCCGGCCGGGGACGACCGTCCGGATCTCGGCCCTCAGCCCGGGCTACTACCCGACCCACTTCGGGCGGCCGTAGCCGCGGAACCCGAGCCGGGCCCCGACAGCGCGCCGCTGTCGGGGCCCGGACCGTGTGCAGGGCGGCTGCGGGGCGGAGCAGCCGTGGCGCCGGGCCGGCTCAGGCGGAGGCGGCGTCCAGCAGGGCGGTCTGCTCCGGGGTGAGCTCCAGGGTGGCGCCGGCCAGCAGCGGCGGGAGCTGCTCGACCGTGCGGGCGCTGGCGATCGGGGCGGCGACCGTCGGACGGGCGGCGAGCCAGGCCAGGGCGACGGAGGCGAGCTCCACCTCCAGCTCCGCGGCGACGGAGTCCAGCGCCTCCAGCACCTTGGGGCCGCGCGGCTCGGCCAGGTAGCGGGCGGCGCCCTCGGCGCGGGCGCTGTCCACGCCGTCGACCCCGGGACGGTACTTGCCGGTCAGGAAACCGGAGGCCAGCGCGTAGTACGGGACGGTGGCCAGACCGTGCTCGGCGACCACGTCGGCCAGCGGGCCCTCGAAGGTGCCGCGCGAGACCAGGTTGTAGTGCGGCTGGACGGCGACGTACTTCGCCAGGCCCTCGCGCTCGGCGAAGGCCAGCGACTCGGTGAGCCGCTCGGCGGAGATGTTGGAGGCGGCGACCGCCCGGACCTTGCCCTCGCGGACCAGCTCGTCCAGCGCGGTGACGAACTCCTCGACCGGGGTGTCGTCGTCCCGGTGGGTGTAGTACAGGTCGATCCGCTCGACCCCCAGGCGGCGCAGCGAGTCCTCGGCCGCGGCCTTGACGTTGGCGGCGCCGAGGCCGCTGCGCTCGGCGTGCATGCCGACCTTGGTGGCGATCACGATGTCCTCGCGGTTGCCGCGGCTGCGCAGCCAGTTGCCGAGGACGGTCTCGGACTCGCCGCCGGTGTTGCCCGGGGCCCAGGCGGAGTAGACGTCGGCGGTGTCGACGAAGTTGCCGCCGGCTGCCGCGTAGGCGTCCAGGACGGCGAAGGACTGCTGTTCGTCGGCCGTCCATCCGAAGACGTTGCCACCGAGGGAGAGCGGGAAGACGGACAGGTCGGAGGTGCCGAGACGGACCCGGCTGTGGTTTCCGGTCATGGGAGAAGTCAACCGGATTGCGCGGCTGGGCATTCCGTGAACCGCGCGGTCTTCACGGAGCCGTTGTACCGCTGTCGCGCGTGGGGGTGGTGTGTTCCGCGCGACGGGGGTCCGGGGTGTGCCCGAGGTGGGCGGATTCGTTAGAGTCCGTGCCATGGCTGACAACGACTACGACCCCGCCGGCAGCACCCAGATGTTCCGGGCGTTCGTCGACGAGAGCCCGGCGCCCCAGGCCCCGGGCAACGTTTCCACCTACGGCAGCAGCAAGAGCGGCAGCCGCACCGGCGTGATCGCGCTGATCGCCGTCGTCGTGCTGGTCGCCCTGGGCGGCGTGATCTGGCTGGCGGTCAAGTGACCCTCGCGCGGGTGACCCTCGTCCGGGTCACCCGCGCGACGGGAGTCGAGCTCCTCAGCAGGGCTTGCGCCAGGCGTCCAGTTCGAGCTTCTTGCGCATCGAGCTGAACCCCAGCGACTTGGCCTTGCCGCAGAACCGGTCCGTGTCGAGCTTGTACTCGACGTGGAAGACCGCCTTGCCCGCCTTGACGAAGGGGGCGACGCGGTCGCACTCGTCGAACTGCGAGCACTCCTCGTTGACCGCGAAGTCGAAGTCCGCGAGCAGCGCCGGGATCTGGTCCAGGTCGTTCTTCAGGCCGATGGCCAGGCCGCGTTCGTGGGCGAGCTGCGCCAGCATCCGGTTGTACTTGAGCTGGTCGTCGGCGGTCAGCGGGAAGCCGCTGTTCTGGTTGTAGGCCTCGATGGTGTCCGGCTCGATGGCGTCGAAGCCCTTGCTCCGGCACATGTCGAAGCGGGCGGCCATCAGCGGCCTCAGCTGGTCGAGCTTGCGGATGTCGAACCACTTCTCGCCCTTCCAGCCGGTGTCCGAGCCCTGGAGGGACTTGGCGAAGGCGGCGGAGTCGGGGCGGAAGTTCTCCCAGGAGCCGGCGTTGATGTAGCAGATCACCTTGCGGCCCTTGGCGTGCAGCGCGGCCACCACCGAGGCGTCGTTCTCGAAGCCGTCGATGTCGTAGACCGGGACGTCCACCGACTGGTCGACGGCGCCGCCGAGTTGCCACTGCCAGGCCAGGCCGGGGGTGGGCTGCCAGCGGGCGCCGGCCGGTGGCGGTGCCGGGTTGCCCGGCGGGGTGCCGGTGCCCGGAGGGGTGCCGGGCGGCGGGCTGCCGGCGGGCGTGCCCGGGGCCGGCGCGCCGGCACCCGGGGTGGTGGGCCCGGGGGTCGGGGTGTCCGGGGCGGTGGTGGCCGCGTCGGGGGTGTCGGGGGTGCCGGGGGTGCTCGGCGCGGTGGCCGCGGGGGAGTTGCTCGGGGTGCCGTCGGCCGAGTCCTGGTCGTCCTCCGATCCCGAGCTGCTGCACGAGCTGACCAGCAGGGCGGTTGCGGTGGCGAGGGCCAGGGTGGCCGGAAGCAGCCGGTTGCGACGGTTCACGGTAGTCGAACTCCGGGTCGGGTCAGGTCAGTTCAGCGGCGTTCAGGCCGTACGGCAGGGTGCGCCAGGGGTTCTCCCCGGCTCCCGGTACGGCGCAGCCGACGCCGGCTCGCCGGGCGGCGATCAGGGCGGCGGCGTCCTGGGCGTTCTCGGTCGGGACGTCGTAGACCAGGTGGCAGAAGCGGGAGGCCGCGTGCCGGCCGGTCCACAGCGGCAGCGTCATGTCGCGGTAGGCGTCCCAGTCGCCCTCGAAGGTCACCAGCAGGTCGGCCAGGCCGACCTCGGCGTAGCCCGGGTCCGGGTGCTCGCCGTGGCCGAACACCACGGTGCCGCAGCCGGCCGCGCGGGCGGCCGTGGCCAGCCGACGGTAGTGCGCGAGCGCGCCCGGGTGGGTGGTGACCTGGTCGAAGTAGACGCCGGTGATGCCGTGGCGCTGACGGTAGGTCAGGATGTCGGCCACCACGGCCGCGTGCGGCCGGCGGCCGTAGTCGGTGTCGGTGTAGCCGACCAGCGGCAGTCCGGCGGAGCGCAGCCGGTCGGCCGCCTCGGCGAAGACGTGGTCCGGGACCTCGCCCGGACCGTCGGCGAGGTTGAGGACGACGGCGGCGATCCGGGCGGGGTCGGCGGCGGCGACCGCCTGCCAGGCCGCCGGGTCCACCGCGGGGTGGACGTACAGCGGCACCAGCAGGCGGCCGTCGGGGGTCTGCCCGGTGGTCATGCGACCACCGGGTCGGGCGTGGGCCCGGCGGTGCCGAGCCACAGGTCGCGCAGGGTGTCGGCGAGGTCCGTCTCCGGCCGCCAGCCGAGCTCCCGGGCGGCGGCCGACACGTCGGCCTGCTGCCAGGAGACCGCGGCCGAGCGTTCGGAGCCCGCCCCGCTCTCGTCGATCCGTCCGGTGAAGCCGGCCGCGGCGACCAGCCCGTCGGCGATCGCCCGGACCTGCCGGGCCCGGCCGGAGGCCAGGTTGAGCACCCGGGGCAGCGGACGTTCGGCGGTGACGGCCAGGCCGACCGCCCCGGCCACGTCCCGGGCGTCGACGAAGTCGCGGTAGGCGGAGAGGTCGCCGACCGTGATCACGCCGTCGGCGCCCTCGGGCGCCACCCGGCGCAGCTCGGCGGCCAGCCGGCCGGGCAGCGAACCCGCCGGGGCGCCGGGGCCGACCGGGTTGAACACTCGCAGCACCACGGCGTCCAGCGGCGAGCCGGCCACCGCGAGGGAGCCGGCCAGCTTGGTCGCGCCGTACACGCCGACCGGGCGCGCGTCGGCGTCCTCGGTCAGGGACTCGCCCTGCCCGCAGACGCCGTACTCGCCGGCCGAACCGATGTGCACCAGGCGGGCCTTCGGGGCGCCGAGGGAGAGCGCCTCGCAGAGCACCGCCGGGCCGCGGGCGTTCACCTCGGCGAGCTTGACCGCGCTGCCGGCCACCGCGCCGGCGAAGTTGACCACCGCGTCGGGGGCCAGCGCGGACAGTTCCTCGCCGAGCGGGCCGGCCTGGGCGGTGGCCAGGTCCAGCCGGAGATCGTGGGCGGGCCGCCGCCCCGCGGTCAGCACGGTGGCACCGGGCAGTGACCGCAGGACGGCGGTGGCGTGACGGCCGAGGAAGCCGTCGCCGCCGAGGAGCAGAATTCTCACGCGGCCCGTCCGTCGCTCTCGGCGCCCGCGGTGGCGGGCTCGGCGTGCTCGTCGTCCGGGGCGGTGCGGGCGGCCGGGATCGGCAGTTCCGCGACGCTCGGCGTGGTGGCGGTCGACTCGAAGGGCATCAGGACCGGGCGGATGGTCGAGAACTCGGCGTTGGCCCGGTCGTAGTCGTCGGGTCGGCCGATGTCCAGCCAGTAGCCGCCGAACTCGTACGCGGACGGCGGGGTCCCGGCGGCCAGCAGGTCCAGCACCAGCTCGTCGAAGCCCAGCGGCAGGCCGGGGGTGTACTTGGCGAGCGCCGAGCGGGAGACGCCGTACACGCCCATCGAGACGCGGTAGTCGATGCTGGGCTTCTCCTGGAAGCCGGTGATGGTGCCCTCGGCGGCGGTCAGGACACCGAAGTCGATCTTGACCTGACGGGCGTAGGTGGCAATGGTCAGCGGGGCACCGGACGCCTCGTGGTGCTTGAGCACCCCGGCGAAGTCCAGGTCGGTCAGGATGTCGCCGTTCATCACCAGGAAGTGCTCGGGCAGGCGATCCTGCATGGTGAGCAGCGGGCCCATGGTGCCGAGTGGGCTGTCCTCGACGGCGTAGCCGACCCGCAGGCCCCACTGGGAGCCGTTGCCGACGTAGGCGCGGATGATGTGGCCGAGGTGGCCGATGGCCAGGGTGACGCTCTGGAAGCCCGCGGCGGCGAGCTGGCGCATCACGATCTCCAGGATCGCGTGCTGGTCGCCGATCGGGACGAGCGGCTTGGGAAGCGCGGTGGTGTACGGGCGGAGACGGACGCCCTTACCGCCGGCCAGGATCACTGCGTGCATGGTGTTTCCCCCACGGAAAGGATGTGCAGGACACGAACCTTGGTTACCAGGACGAGCAAGATCGGTTACGGCGGGTCAGACGTTGTAGATGTCGGTCTTGTAGCGGGCCAGGTTGGCTGGGTCGCGGAAGAACTCGATGGTCTGCTCCAGGCCCTGCTCCAGGCTGAAGCCGGGGGCCCAGCCGGTGGCCCGGCGCAGCCGGGTCGCGTCCGCGACCAGGCGCATGACCTCGGAGTTGGTCGGACGGATGCGCTGCTCGTCCTCCTTCACCACCAGGTCCACGCCCATCAGCTTGCCGACCAGCGTGACCAGGTCGCCGACCGAGATCTCGCCGCCGGTGCCGGCGTTGAAGGTCCGGCCGACCACCGACTCGGCGGGCGCGGTGCCCACCGTGCGGAAGGCGTTGGCGGTGTCCTTGACGAACGTGAAGTCGCGGGTCGGGCGCAGGTCGCCGAGGGTGATCTCGGTCTGGCCGGCCGCGACCTGGGCGATCACGGTCGGGATGACGGCGCGCATCGACTGGCGCGGGCCGAAGGTGTTGAACGGGCGCAGGGTGACGACCGGGGTCTCGAAGCTGGCGTGGTAGCTGTCGGCCAGCCGGTCCCCGCCGGCCTTGGAGGCGGCGTACGGGGACTGGGTGTTGATCGGGTGGTCCTCGGTGATCGGCACGGTCTGCGCGGTGCCGTAGGTCTCGCTGGTGGAGGTGTGCACCAGGCGGGGGATCTCCAGGTGGCGCACCGCCTCCAGCACGTTCAGGGTGCCGGTGACGTTGGTGTCGACGTACGAGTGGGGGGCACGGTACGAGTACGGGATCGCGATCAGGGCGGCCAGGTGGTAGACCGCCTCGGTGCCCTTGACCAGGCCGTTGACCGAGCCCGGGTCCCGGACGTCGCCGAGGACGATCTCGACCGAGTCCAGCACCTCCTCGGACAGGGTCTCCAGCCAGCCGAAGGACGAGAAGGAGTTGTACTGGACCATCGCGCGGACGTGGTGCCCGTCGGCGACCAGGGTCTCGACGAGGTGGGAGCCGATGAAGCCCTCGGCTCCGGTAACCGCGACGCTGCTCATGCGGATTTCGCTTTCTCGATCTGCCGGGGCGGCCGGACGCGCTGCGGTGGCCGGCCGCCGCAGGCCCGGTGGGTGTCTCAGGTGAAACGGGTACGGCGGTGCACGCGAATGGAGGCGTGCGGGATATTCGATGTGTTCAGCGGTGTTGGGTGGTGCGGCCGAGCGCGGGCCCGGCGAGTGCGGTGAGGACACCGGCGGCCGCCCCGCAGCCGATCAGCTGCAGGACGATCGGGTCCGCACCTGTCAGCAGCCCGGCGCTCTCGGCGACCGCGGCGGCCAGACAGACGAGGGCGGTGCTCCAGCTGAACCCGAAGGCGTTCAGCAGCAGCGCCAGCCAGAGCGAGCCGCCGAGGAGCAGCATCGCGCCGAGCTGCGGCACGCCGAGCGCGGGGGCGCCGGGCCACAGCACGGTCGCGGCGGCGTCCAGCGCGGCCACGGTGGTGAGGTAGATGAACAGGCAGCCGAGCAGGATCGCGCCGGTGCGGCGGGAGAACTGGCCGCTGGTGTGGCTGGTGCGCAGTGCGGCGACCGCCAGTGCGCGGTAGCGGAAGAGCAGCCACTCGGCGAGGCCCAGGCTGAGCGTCAGCGCGATCATGGCCGGTCCGGTCGGGGTGGTCGAGGTCTCCTGCGCGGGGTGGCCGCCGGACTGCACGGCCTGGTGGATGGTCCCGCCGAGGCCGGCGATCAGCGTGAGCGCGCCGCAGGCCAGGCCGAACAGCAGGTGCGGGACCTCCTGGCGGACCGGCAGCCTCAGCTCCACGGACTCGCGCTCGCCGCCGCGGATGCAGACCAGCAGCTCCCGGGCGGCCAGTCCGACCGCCAGCGCCACCGAGGCGAGCAGCACGACCGTACGGACCAGCTGCGGAACGTCCACCGCCAGCACCACGCCCGCGCCGACCGAGGCCGGGGCCAGTGCCAGCAGCAGGAACTTCTCCCGCCCGAGCACCAGCAGCACGGTGGCCGCGCCCAGGTAGCAGGACTGTCCGGCGGCGAAGGACAGCGCGCCGAGCGGCCCGCCGACCACGTACGCGGCGGCGGACGCGACCAGCGCGCCGACCGGGGCGCCGACGGCCAGGCAGACCGCGGCCTCGCGGCGGCGCATCCGGCCCAGCCAGCGGTACGAGCGGTGCGCCAGCGCCTGGTTGAAGCCCCAGCTGACCAGCGTGGCGACGGACAGCGCGAGCATGCCCGAGGGCAGGCCGAAGCGCATCCGGGTGGTCGCGAACAGGCTGGCGCCGAGCAGGTAGCCGAGCCCCGGCAGGGCGAACACCAGGCCGCGCACCACGCAGCGCCAGGGATCGGCCCGCCAGGGGTTGGCGAACTCGGAGCTCGGGCCGGGGTAGCGGCGCTGGACCTTCTCGAACAGCTCCTCGGCGACGGTGAACGCGTCGGGGCGGCCGTACAGCAGGGCGGCCTGCTCGTCCGAGAGGCCGTCGGACTCCAGGAAGGCCGCGATCTCGTACGGGTGGACGGCGTCGGCGCAGACGTCGCGCAGGCGCTCGGCGAGTTCGTCCAGCGGGTCCGCGGAGAGGTAGAGCGACTCCTCGGGCTCCGGCTCCTGCTCCGGCGGGGCGGGGCGGCGGCGCTTGAGCGGCAGGGTGCGCAGCTGCATGGTGTGCTCGGGTCCGGCTTCGTCCGGAACCAGTCGCAATGGACCGCTCATGCTCCGACCTCGTTGTGCTCGGCGGCCGCTTCGCGGGACACGCGCTTCTCCATGGTTCTCTCTCCCCCGGCCGCCGGCCGGGGGTGCTCCGGACGCCGGTTCACGCTCCGACCTCGCTCGGCTCGGGGCGGGCGGCGGAGGCCAGCTGCTGGTCCCAGTCGGGGCTGGGGACCTGGTCGGTGACGGCGACCATGCCGCCGGGCATCCAGCGGGCGGTGCCCAGGAGTTCGGTGTAGATCCCGCGGAAGCCGTCGATGTTCTGGCGGAGGGTGAACTGCTCGATCACCCGCAGCCGGGCGCCCTCGCCGAGCCGGGCGCGCCGTTCGGCGTCGCGCAGCAGCTCGATCGCGGCGGCCGCCATCGGCTCGGGCTCGCGCGGCGGGACGACCAGTCCGGTGTCGCCGACGGCCTCGCGCACGCCGCCGACGTCGGTGGAGACGGTCGCGCGGCCGCAGGACATCGCTTCGATCAGGGTGAACGGGAAGCCCTCGCTGATGCTGGAGAGCATGACCACGTTGCCCGCCGCGTACGCGTCGGTGATGTCGGCGACGCGGCCCTCGAAGGCCACCGACTCGGCTATGCCGAGCTCGGCGGCCAGGGCTATGCAGCGGTCCCGGTACGCCTCGCCGCCCTTGGGAGTGCCGCCGAAGAGCCGCAGCCGCGCCTCGGGGATCTCGCGCTGCACGATGGCGAAGGCCTGGATCAGCGTCTCCAGGTCCTTGATCGGGTCGACCCGGCCGGCCCAGCTGAGGGTCGGCGTCTCGGGCTCGGGACCGGCCGGCGGGAAGGCGGCCGGGTCCACCCCGTTGTAGACGGTGCGGATGTGCGAGGACGGCGTGCCGCCGCGCTCCTCCCAGCGCCGGTTGTACCGGTTGCCGGGGGTGACCAGCGCGGCCTGCCGGTAGCTCTCCTCGGCGAGCATCCGGTAGAAGCCGAGCAGCAGTGCCTTGACCGGCCAGCGGTACGGGCCGGTGCGGTAGCCGAGGTAGCGCTCGCGCAGGTAGATGCCGTGCTCGGTGAGCAGAAACGGTACGCCGTACTGCTGGGCGGCGATCAGCCCGGGCAGGGTGGCGAGCCCGCCACTGGCCGCGTGCGCGACGCCGTCCTTCGGCGGCTCGACCGAGAGCGGCCGCAGGGCGTGCTCCAGCAGGTCGGTGGCGTTCAGGGCGTCGTGCAGGGTGGGCCGGGAGACGGCGGTCGGCAGGTAGTCGCGGGTCCAGACGTGCTGGAGGGTGCGCAGCGCGCGCTCGCTGCGCAGCGCCGGGCTGAGCAGCCCGTGCCGGGCGAGGTCGGCGAAGTTGTACAGCTCGGTGCCGAAGTGGGTGGTGTACACCGGATCGAGGATGGAGTGCAGGAAGCGCTCGTACGCGTTGAGGAAGCGCCGCATCTCCTTGCCACGGGGCGGTCGGCCTTCCGAGGCCGGCCCCCACAGCGGTGCGGTGGTGACCGACCGCACGTTGGCGGGCAGCTCCCAGGCCAGTGGTTCGTGCCCGGTTCCGGTGACGGCGATGACGTCGAACTCGACGTCCGGCATGCCTTGAACGAGCTGGTCGCACCAGACGCTCACGCCGCCGTGCTGGTGCGGATACGTCCCCTCGGTGAGCAGGGTGACGCGCATTCCTGTCCCCCCTCCTGTTCTTGCGTCGGTTCCGGCCTGGATGGCCGGAACGGGAGCCGTGGCGGGGTCAGGCCGGGTGACCGGCCCGACCCCGCCGGCGGCGGATCGTACCGGTTACCGGTTGCCGGAGCGTCCGGTGGTGCTGCTCGGCGTGGCCGTCCCCCCAGACGGCTTGCCGTTCTTCGTCGCAGCGGTGTTGCCGTGGTGGCCGTCGCCGCCCTGACCGATGGTGCCAGCGGTGACGTCCTTGCCCGGCACCGGGGTTCCGCTACCCGGGACCAGGGACGGGGCGGGCTTGCGCGTGGTGTCGCTCGGGCCCACCGGGACGGGGGTCGCGACGCCCTGCGGCACGACCTTCTTGTCCGCCGGCACCGGGGCCGGGACGGACTTGGCCGCGACGCTCGGGGCGACGGCGGCCGGGGCGGCCGGCGCGGACGGCAGCTGCAGGGTGACGCTGCTCTGCAGCGCGCCCGGGGACACCCAACCCGAGAGCGTACCGGCGTAGGACGAACCGAACCCGCCCGTTCCGATGGCCAGCTTCTGAGCAGTTCCGGTCGGCATGGTGGCCTGGACCTGAACGCCGGACGGCGCGTTCACGGTGATGGTGTTGCCGACCCGGTAGGCGGTGACCTGGCCGGCGGCGACCGCGTTGTTCCAGGCCGCGCGGCGCTGGAACTCCTGCCCGATCTCGCGCTGGCTCAGGTTCACGATCGGGGCGCTGTCCGCGTGCAGCGAGCGGTAGGTGCCGAGGATCTTCTCCAGCACCGGGTACAGGATGCGGTCCTCGGACAGGTTCGACTGGTGCACGAAGTGCGGCCGCGGGTCGTTGTTCAGCACGTGGCCGAGGTCGATCCGGGCCTCCAGCGGCACGATGTACGACTGGTAGCCGGTGTTGACGTCGAGCGGCTGCGGCAGGCAGGTCGAGTTGGCGTTGTTCTCGCAGACGCCGCTGCCGCCGTTGGCCTTGCTGGTGTAGATCCAGTTGTACTCGTCGGTCTCCTCCTTCGCCGTCGCGGCGTTGTAGAAGACGTTCATCGGGTACCGCGGCACGGTCAGCACGGACGAGCCGACGGTCCGCTGGCCGGTCTCGCGGGAGGCGTCGCTGGCGGTGAACTTGATGCCGTTGGCGACCAGCGCCGGGGCCAGGTACGGGTTGTCGCTGGTCTCCTGCGGGGCGGTCAGCAGACCGGAGTGCTCACCGGTGACCAGGGTCTGCGCGTCGAACTGGAGGCCGCGCGCGGTGGCCCAGTCGGCGTTGTTCTTGATCTGGGTGGAGATGGTGTTCTGGTCGACCCAGACGGTGCCGCCCGCGCTGTTCTTGGAGCAGACCCACGGCACCACGGTGACGTTCTGGACGCAGCCCAGGTACGGGTGGGTGTAGGTGTGGTTGACCCACCGGTAGCTGCTCTGGTCGGCGATCATCCGGTCCGCCGTGGGGTCGGCGGTGGTCTCGTGATCGGCCTTCCAGTCCTCGCTGCCGCCACCGTTGAACACCATGTCCAGGGTGAAGTTGTTGGCGGCCTGCCACTGCTTGAGGTGGTCGGCGTCGTCGACGGTCATCCGGATCGGGCTGGCGGTGTCCGGGGTGCCGGGCGGGCAGGTGACGTCGCCGGGGGTGCACTTGAGCGTGGTGTCCCAGCGGTCGTCGGCCAGGAAGACGTCGTCCACGTGGGTGGCGAAGTAGTTGCGGTCGTAGCCGAGGTGGACGCCCTGGGTGAGCCAGTCGACCATGCCGCGGGCCAGCAGCCGGTACTGCTGCTGGTACTGGTTGTAGACGAACGTGACGACCAGTTCCTTGCGGCCGTCGTGGGTGTACTCGCCGACCAGCGAACCGCGGGCGGTCGCATTGGGTATCGGCGCGTCGACCAGCGGGACGAACGAGGCGCCGGCCGGCAGGCTGGCGAGCGGGGTCGCCAGGTAGCCGTAGCTCTCGCTGACGCTCGTGTCGTTGTCCTCGAACGGGACGCTGCCCTTGAGGTACCCGAACGGGCCCGAAGTGCCGGCCGCGGTGGTGGCGCCCTGGAATCCGTCGAGAGTGCCCACGAATCCGGGATTCTGAGCGTAGTTCAGACCCACCGCGGGGTTGGCCCAGGTGTACGCGTCGATCTGACGGACGTTGAATGCGGCTTCGTAGCTCGCGATCGCCGTCATCTCGGCGGCACTGTTGGGGAAGGGGTTTTCGTTGGGCAGCACGATGCCCTGGAACTTCCCGCGGGGCAGGCCGTTCACCGTGTCGCTCAGGAAAGCGGAGTTGATCACGGGACGGTTGGGGTCATTGAGGCTGACGACCTTGTAGGGCGTGCCCTGGCTCTTCAGCTCGGCGGTGATGGCGGCGACGGACGGGCCGCCGTCGTCGACGACCAGGACGGTGAGGTCGATCCTGGGCGGCGTGGTGTCGCCGTGGGCCAGGGTGGTCTGCAAGCCGCTGGCCAGCAGGACTGCCGCCGCGCACGCGGCGACTCTTCGGGTCGCTCGACCCATGGTGATCCTCCCCTTGGGGCCGGCGCGGCGCTCCTCGGCGCTCGCCTGCCCGTGTAGCTGTTCGCGGGCAGCAGGCTGCCCGGGCCCATCCTGGTCGAGGGACGGCGGTGCGAGGGACCGATTGGGCGAGAGTGCAGCGAACCTGTTACCAACGTTCATGGCGAAGCCATGAAGGCGCTGATTGTGACCGGAACCGTACCGGCGGCGCAAATAGTGAATTGAAAATGAAAAACCGGAAGCTGAGTGCTACACGTGGTTACCGAGGGTGTGCCCGGTGGGGTGGGCGGGGCACCTACACTGTCGTCGTTGCGCATGACACTCTTGCACATCCCACCACCCCGTTGGGCAGGTTCATGCAATATCGGGCACCGCTGTGCCATGTGACAGTCCGAATATGCAATGGAGGCGCTCGCGTGGTTGATCAGCATACCGAGCCGGCGGGATTCCTGAGCGTACGGAATGCGTCACCGAAGCCTTCCGGAACGCCGCTGGTCGGACGCAGTCTCGGTTTGCGCGGCGCGTTGAATGCCCGGGATCTGGGCGGGTACCGCGCGGCTGACGGGCGGATTCTGCGGCGCGGGGTGGCGCTGCGCAGCGATGGCCTGAACCGTGTCACCACCGAGGACCTCGGCCCGCTCGGCGCGCTCGGCCTGTGCAGCGTGGTGGACCTGCGGAGCATGGACGAGGTCCGCGGTGCCGGACTGGACCGCCTGCCGGGCGGTGTGACGTTGCATCATTTACCGCTGCTGGCAGCGGACTTCGACATCTCGCTGCTGGTCCGCGACGCGCTGGCCGACCAAAGTCCGCAGCGCCAGCGGGCGTTGCTCGGCGACGGCCGGGCGGTCGCCCTGATGGCCGGTCTCTACCGATGGTTCGTCACGGATCCGGTGGCGCGCGAGCGCTTCGCGGCCCTGCTGCGCCTGCTGGCCGCCCCGCAGGGCCCGCCACTGCTGTTCCACTGCTCGGCGGGCAAGGACCGCACCGGCTGGGCCGCCGCGCTCCTGCTGACGGCCCTCGGGGTGGACCGCGGGACCGTCCTGGCCGACTACCTGCTCACCAACGAGCGCTCGGCTCCGGTCGTGCGCGGGGCGCTGGGCGACTTCGCCGCCCGTGGCCTGATGCGCGAGCCCGAGCTGCTCCTGCCGGTCTTCCGGGCCGACGGCGGTTACCTGGACGCGGCCTTCGCGGAGGTCGAGGCCGGCTGGGGCGGGTTCGGCGCGTTCTGGCGGGACGGGCTCGGGCTGGACGACGAGGTGCTGGCCGGGCTGCGCGCCAACCTGCTGGACGGGCCGGGGGCCGGGCGGGGCCCGGCCCCCGGTGGCGGGCTCAGCCCTCGTTGATCAGCCCCTCGCGCAGCTGGGTGAGCGTCCGGGTGAGCAGCCGGGAGACGTGCATCTGGGAGATCCCGATCTCCTCGCCGATCTGCGACTGGGTCAGGTTCCCGAAGAAGCGCAGCATGATGATCCGGCGCTCGCGCGGCGGCAGCTTGGCCAGCAGCGGCTTGAGCGACTCCCGGTACTCGACGCCCTCCAGCGCGAGGTCTTCGTAGCCGAGCCGGTCGGCCAGCGGCCCGTCGCTGTCCTCCTCGCCGGTGCTGGAGTCCAGCGAGCTGGCGGTGTACGCGTTGCCGACCGCGAGGCCCTCGACCACGTCCTCCTCGCTGACCCCCAGACAGGCTGCCAGCTCGGCGACGGTGGGGGAGCGGTCCAGCCGCTGGGAGAGCTCGTCACCGGCCTTGGTGAGCGCCAGCCGCAGCTCCTGGAGCCGCCGAGGCACCCGGACCGACCAGCTGGTGTCCCGGAAGAAGCGCTTGATCTCGCCCACCACGGTGGGCATCGCGAAGGTGGGGAACTCCACCCCGCGCTCCGGGTCGAAGCGGTCGATCGCCTTGATCAGGCCGATGGTGCCGACCTGGACGATGTCCTCCATCGGCTCGTTGCGGCTGCGGAAGCGCGCCGAGGCGTACCGGACCAGCGGCAGGTTGAGCTCGATCAGGGTGTCGCGGACGTAGGTGTGCTCGGCGCTGCCCGGGTCCAGCGCGGCCAGCCGCAGGAACAGCGAGCGGGAGAGCGTCCGGGTGTCCAGCCCGGAGCCGGGCGGCGTCTGCGTGCCCGCGGCGGGGCCGGGTGGCCGGACCGTCTCGACCCGCTGCAGCGGGACCAGGTCCTCGGCGACGGCCGTGCCGGTGGCCCGGCCGGCGTGGATCTCCGCAGTGCCCAGCTCTCCGGACATGCACCCACCCCCTTGTGACTGTCGGTTGAACGGGGGCCGTCGCGCGGTGGTTCCCGGCGAGGGCCTTCCCCCTCCATACCGGAACACGGTCCACGGCAAACCCGAACGTCGCAAGATGTCACGCCGGGGTAACTGGCTGCAATCTCACTCTTCCCAGGAGTTGCCGGTCCGAAGCCTGGTCAGGATCCGTGAGAGCAGCCGGGACACGTGCATCTGGGACATCCCCAGCTCGGTGCTGATCTGGGACTGGGTCAGGTTGGCGAAGAACCGCAGCATCACGATCCGGCGCTCCCGCTCGGGGAGCTGGACCAGCAGGTGGCGGACCATGTCCCGGTGCTCGACCTCGGCCAGCGCGGAGTCCTCGTAGCCGAGCCGGTCGAGCAGAGCGAGCCCGCCCTCGTGCTCCTGCGCGGCCTCCAGGGAGGCCGCGTTGTAGGCCCGCCCGGCGTCCAGGCAGGCCCGCACGTCCTCCTCGGGGATCCGCAGGCTGGCGGCGATCTCGGGCACCTTGGGCACCCGCCCGTGCAGCACCGTCAGCTCCTCCATCGCACCGCTGACCTGGACCCACAGCTCCTGGAGCCGGCGCGGTACGTGCATGGTGCGGACGTTGTCCCGGAAGTAGCGCTTGATCTCGCCCAGGATGGTCGGCAGCGCGTAGGTGGGGAACTGGACGCCGCGGCCGGGGTCGAAGCGGTCGATCGCGTTGATCAGGCCGATGGTGCCGACCTGGACGACGTCCTCCATCGGTTCGCTGCGGCTGCGGAAGCGGGTGGCCGCATAGCGGACCAGCGGGATGTTCACCTCGATCAGGGCGGCCCGCACCCGCTCCCGCTCGGGGGCGTCCGGGGGCAGCTCGGCGAGCCGTTCGAACAGCACCCGGGTCAGCGTCCGGACGTCCACGGCGGGGCGGCCGCCGGGGCCGCGCAGCCGGTCCGGGCGGAGCTCGCCGGCCGGGCTGGTGATCGCAGCCAGCACTTCGTCCACGGACACCTCACCCCTCCCAAAGTCGTCAACGGCGGGCCCTGCGGATCGGGTGTCGCGGCTGGCTCGGTATCTCGCCATGTCCGGCAAAACCGGTCATAGCATCACAAGGTGGGCACACATCGGGCAAGCACCCGACGGAGGTGTGTTGGTGGGGTGTTCAACCTTTCCCGGGCCGGCCGGCGAAGTGCCGCACGGATCGTTCCGGGGCGGAGCAGGGCGCCCCGCCCGGAGGCCGGGCGGGGCGCGGCGGTCCGTCCGGGGGACGCGTCCGGGGCGGGTTCCGGACGGGCGGGGTCGGACGGACGGGTTCCGGACGGGGCCGGACGAGGGCCGGACGGGTGCTCAGACCTCGATGTCGGCGATCACCCAGGTGGCGAACTCGCGCCAGAGGCCGGCCGCGGCCTGGTGGTCCGGGTGGGTCAGGTAGGCCTGGAGGGCGTCGCGGTCCTCGACCAGGCTGTTGATCGCGTAGTCGTACGCGATGTCGCGCTCGGTGGTGTTCCAGCCGCACTCCCACTCGCGCAGCTCGGGGATCACCGCGCCGAGCGCGTCGAAGGCCTTGGCGCCGGCGAGCACGCGCTCTTCGTCCTTGCTGACGCCTTCGTTGAGCTTGAACAGGACCAGGTGGCGGATCACGATTGCCGCTCCTCGCGGACGGGGACAGAGGGTCCCGCTCACCGTAGCCGGTGCGCCGGGGCCGGTCGCGGGCCGTCCGTCACTTGATCAGACCGGTCATGAAGGTGCCGACCGCCTTGGCGGCGTTCGAGATCCCCTCGAACCCGAGTTGCACCAGCTCCGCCGACCGGGAGGGCGAGGTGATGATCGAGTAGAGCACGAAGATGAGCAGGAGGGCCATGCCGATCCTCTTCGCCTGCGCCATCGGGTGACCTGCCTCCCAGCCGTGGGCCGCCGTCATCCGGTCCCCGAGCGGCCTGCAGGGGGCAGCTTATCCACCCGGACGGGCTATCAAGTGTGCGACGCGTTCGGCCGGCGGGACGAAGGTCCCCGCGAGTGGGGCCTTTCTCCGGATGCCCCGTCGCGGGCCGGGCGGCAGGATGGAGGACGTACCGAGGATCTGGCAGGAATCCCCGGTGCGTGGATCCGGAGCTCCCCGCTGTGGGACCGGTCGCTGCGGCTTCCCCCGACGCGGCGCCGGTTGTGGGACTCCGCCGGGGGAGCGGTCAGTCCCCCCGAGCCGCTCCCCCTCCAGGCTCCGTACGGACCGGGCACCGGTGGTCATCGGCCCGGGGTGCGGAGCCGTTTTTCGTGCCCGGACACCGGTCGGACAAACGCCGAGGGCCCGTCCGGATCGGACGGGCCCTCGGGCTTTCGAGCGGTAGCGGTGGGATTCGAACCCACGGTGGAGTTGCCCCCACACACGCTTTCGAGGCGTGCTCCTTTGGCCGCTCGGACACGCTACCGAGAGGAACTCTACCGGAGGGGTGGCGCAGTCACGAAATCCGTGACGCCACGGCGGTCGGTGGGCTCTCGGCGGTGGGCTCTCAGCGGTGGGTGTCGAAGAAGGCGCGCAGTTGTTCGCCGCACTCGTCGGCGAGGACGCCCCAGATCACCTCGGGGCGGTGGTTGAGCCGGCGGTCGCGCATCACGTCGAAGAGCGAGCCGGCCGCGCCGGCCTTCTCGTCGAGGGCGCCGTAGACCACCCGGTCGATCCGGGACAGCACGATGGCGCCCGCGCACATGGTGCACGGCTCCAGGGTGACGACAAGTGTGCAGCCGCTCAGCCGCCATTCCCCGGTCTTCTCGGCCGCCTGCCGGATCGCGACCACCTCGGCGTGCGCGGTCGGGTCGCCGACCGCCTCGCGCTCGTTGTGGCCGCGTCCGATCACCTCGCCGTCCGGGTCCAGGACGAGCGCCCCGACCGGCACGTCCCCGGTGGCCGGCGCCAGCGCGGCCTCGGCCATGGCCAGGCGCATCGGCGCCGCCCAGCGGTCGCGGACCGGGTCGGGGCGGACGGGAGCGGGCAACGGGGGGACGCGCGGAACGGTCAGCGGGGTGGATGCGGGCTGCATGGCATCCAGTGTCGGGTATCCGGCGGCGGACACCGGTACGACCGACCCCTCTACCGGACGGCCTCCAGGACCTCGCCGCAGCCCAGGGCCTCGGCGATCTCCTCCAGGGCGTCGCCCGGCACCGCGCCCTCGCCGCTGAGCGCGAGCAGGGCCTCGGAGGCGAGGCCGAACTCGGTGAGCAGGTGGGCGTCGCCCAGCGGGCCGACCGGGACGCCGCCGCGGGCGTCGGCGTCCTCCTCGTCCTGCTCCTCGGCCTCCGCGGTCTCGTCCAGCAGGTGGTCCAGGTCGCCGAACTCGCTCTCGCCGGCCTGGTCGACCAACTCGTCGGTGAGGACGGACCCGTAGGAGCTGCGGGCGGCCGCGGCGCCGTCCGACACGAAGATCCGCGGGTCCTCCTCGCCGTCCACGCGGACGACGGCGAACCAGGCGTCCTCCTGTTCGATGAAGATCAGGACGCTGTCGTCGTCCTGGGCGGAGTCGCGGGCCAGGTCGGCCAGATCGGCCAGGGTTTCGACGTCGTCGAGCTCCGTCTCGCTCACATCCCACCCGTCCTCAGTGCGAGCAAGCACTGCAGCGAAGTACGCCACCAGGGACACTCCCAAGATCATCGGTCTCGGCTGCCGGCACGCACGGGCGACGCGAAAATCTGGCCGCCCCCGCGCCAGGGGCGGTCCGCTTGTTCGGACCGTCCCATCGGAATCGTGACAGAAAGCCCGCCCTCGCGGGGGGTGTTCGGCAGCGCGTCTTTGCAGGTCGTGTCGGAAGGGCCGGGTGGCGGACGGCGAAGTCGGGCGTGGCGGTCCGAAGCCGGTCGAAATTTGCTCCGAACGCCCGCCCGGGGCCGCCTCGGGCCGTTTCCGGGTCCGCGCCCGGGGCGCGCGGCGGGGCGGCGCTGGGCCGTCCGGGCCTTGTCAGATCCGGAAGGTTCGCATCCGCATGGCCTCGCGCATCCGCCGCTCCTTGGTCCGCCGGGGCTGGACCCGCTCCCGCAGCTCGCGCGCCTCGGTGAGTTCGCGCAGGAAGACGGCCCGCCGCCTGCGGCGCTCCGCCTCGGTCTCGGGGTGGTCGTGCGGCGGGCCCGGGCTCCGGCCCGACCCGTCGACGGGCTCGTCCATCGAGCCGTCCCCGGCGTTCGGGTTGCTCGTCATAAGAGGTGACATTCCCAGAACGGCCCGGTTGATACCACAGGAGGCACTTCCGTCCGGACATTCGCGACAGGTCACGGCGTGTCACGAGCGTGTCACCCGGACCGCCGCCCGGCTGGGGCACGGCGGGTCGTACACCCCTCCGGACCCGGGCTAACCTCGACACATGCGTCTCCACGTCGTCGACCACCCCCTGGTCGCCCACAAGCTCTCCACCCTGCGCGACGAGCGCACCGACTCGCCGACCTTCCGTCGCCTGACCGACGAGCTGGTGACCCTCCTCGCCTACGAGGCCACCCGCGACGTCCGCACCGACGAGGTGGAGATCACCACGCCCGTCGCGGTCACGCTGGGTACCCGGCTCAGCTACCCGCGCCCGCTGGTGGTCCCGATCCTGCGGGCAGGCCTCGGCATGCTGGACGGGATGACCCGCCTGCTGCCGACCGCCGAGGTCGGCTTCCTCGGCATGGTCCGCAACGAGGAGACCCTGGAGGCCTCCACCTACGCCACCCGGATGCCGGACGACCTCTCCGGCCGCCAGGTCTACGTGCTCGACCCGATGCTGGCCACCGGCGGCACCCTGGTCGCCGCGATCAGGATGCTGATCGAGCGCGGTGCCACCGACGTCACCGCCGTGGTGCTGCTGGCCGCGCCCGAGGGCGTCGAGGTGATGGAGCGGGAGCTGGCAGGTCTGCCGGTCACCGTGGTCACCGCGGCCGTGGACGAGCGGCTCAACGAGAACGGCTACATCGTCCCCGGCCTGGGCGACGCGGGCGACCGGCTGTACGGCACGGCCGGCTGAGCCCCCCACCCGAACCACCCGAACCACCGAACACCGAGAGCCCCCGGCACTGCGTCTGCCGGGGGCTCTCGGTGTTCGGCTCCGGTGTCCGGTGGCGGTTCAGCAGCTGCCGGTGGCGGTCGGGGCGGGGGAGGGCTTGGTGGCCAGGGCGAGGGCGGCGGCCGCCTGGGTCTCGTCCAGCAGGGCGTTGTAGCTGTCGCCGATCACGAAGTCCACGGTGGTGTCGGTGCGGGCGTCGGCGGTGACGGCGGCACCGGCGATCTGCGAGCCGACCAGGGTGCCCGCGCCGGCACCGGCCGGACCGGCGATCACCTGGGCGGTGCCGGGCACCTTCTTGTCCAGCTCGGCCGGGGCGTTGCCGACCTTGCCGATGACGAAGCCGCGCTTCTTGAGCTCCTCGGCCGTCCGGCCGGCCAGACCGGCCTTGGTGGTGGCGTTGTAGACGTTCACGGTGACCGCGGTGGCCTGCGGGACGGCGTGCGGGTCGCCCTGCCCGGCGGCGGGCGCGTCGGCGGCACCCGGGGTGGCGCCCGGCGTCGGGGCTGCCAGCGCCTTGCCGGACGGGGTCGCGCAGGCCTGTGCCGAGGCGTTCTTGTTCCTGCCGGTGAAGATGTCGTACAGCTGCGCGCCGCCGAGCGCGATCAGGGCCAGGGCGAGCAGGCCGGCGAGCGCGGCGATCACCTTGCGGCTCTTCTTCGGAGGCCGGCCCAACCGCGGGTAGGTGTTGCCGGTGACGCGGTACTGCTTCCCCTTGAGGCCTTGGGGAGTCAACATGCTCACGGTTTGTCTCCCCCTCGTGCCAGGGCGGGGTCGGGATGACGGATCGGCCGGGTGGGGACTTCCCCGGTGCGGGCGGAATCCCCTGGTCGCGGCCGTAGTCAGCAGCGTAGTGCCGTACGGCCTCGAAGGTACTAAACGATCATCATCTGGCGTACCCCGGTACCCGAAAGGGGGTACCGGGGTACGCGCGGACCGCCCTCCGCCGGATGGCGAGGGGGCGGTCCGGAAAGCCCGTGGCGGCCCGACGGCCCGATGACCGGGTCCGTCACTCCATTTCGAGGACGCGGGCGTGCAGCACCTGGCGCTGCTGCAACGCGGCCCGGACGGCCCGGTGCAGGCCGTCCTCCAGGTAGAGGTCGCCGTGCCACTTCACCACGTGGGCGAAGAGGTCCCCGTAGAACGTCGAGTCCTCGGCCAGAAGGGTTTCGAGGTCGAGTTGGCCCTTGGTGGTCACCAGCTGGTCGAGCCGCACCGGGCGCGGGGCGACGTCAGCCCACTGGCGGGTGCTCGTCCGGCCGTGATCCGGGTACGGCCGCCCATTGCCGATGCGCTTGAAGATCACACGGAAAGCCTACCGTTCGGACGGCGGATGGCGCAGCAGCCGCGACGCCGCCACGCGCGCCGGTGTGAACTGCGCATGGACGAATGCAGCTGTTTGATGGGAAATGTCGCGAACTTCGCCCGGTGCCGATCGGGTTCCGCGCCGATGCAGAAGCGTTCCGAAGCGTTCCGATCCGCTCAGGAGTGTGCACCGATGTCCTCCGACCCCACCCCGCCGGGCGTCCTGGAGATCGCCGACGGGTACGCCTTCACCGGTCCCGCCCTCGACCTCGGCGCCGTGCTGCTGGACGGCACCGCGTACCCGGACGCCCAGGTGCGCATCCCGCTGGGCGTGCTCAACCGGCACGGGCTGGTCGCCGGGGCCACCGGCACCGGGAAGACCAAGACCCTCCAACTGATCGCCGAACAGCTCTCCGGGCAGGGCGTGCCGGTGTTCCTCGCCGACATCAAGGGGGACGTCTCCGGCATCGCCGCGCCCGGGGCGCCGAGCGAGCGGACCGGCGCCCGGGCCGCCGAAGTGGGGCAGCGGTGGTCGCCGCAGGGCTGCCCGGCCGAGTTCTACTCGCTCGGCGGACAGGGCGCCGGCATCCCGGTCCGGGCCACCGTCACCAGCTTCGGACCGCTGCTGCTGGCCAAGGTGCTCGACCTGAACGAGACCCAGGAGTCCTCGCTCAGCCTGGTGTTCCACTACGCCGACGGCAAGGGCCTGGAGCTCTACGACCTCAAGGACCTCACCGCGGTGATCGCCTTCCTCGCCTCGCCCGAGGGCAAGGAGGAGCTGCGGACCATCGGCGGGCTCTCGGCGGCCACCGCCGGGGTCATCCTGCGCGCGCTCACCGTGCTGGAGCACGAGGGGGCCGGGGCGTTCTTCGGCGAGCCCGAGTTCGACACCGCCGAGCTGCTGCGGACCGCTCCGGACGGCCGGGGCGTCGTCTCGGTGCTGGAACTGCCCGCCGTGCAGGACCGGCCGCGGCTGTTCTCCACCTTCCTGATGTGGCTGCTCGCCGACCTCTACCAGGAGCTGCCCGAGGTGGGCGACCTCGACAAGCCCAAGCTGGTCTTCTTCTTCGACGAGGCGCACCTGCTGTTCAAGGGCGCCTCCAAGGCCTTCCTGGAGGCGATCACCCAGACCGTGCGGCTGATCCGCTCCAAGGGCGTCGGCATCTTCTTCGTGACCCAGACGCCGCGGGACGTGCCGTCCGACGTGCTGGCGCAGCTGGGCAACCGGGTGCAGCACGCGCTGCGCGCCTTCACCCCGGACGACGCCAAGGCGCTCAAGGCCACCGTCTCGACCTTTCCGCGCTCCTTGTACGACCTCGGTGCGGTGCTGACCTCGCTGGGCACCGGCGAGGCCGTGGTCACCGTCCTCTCCGAGAAGGGTGCGCCGACGCCGGTCGCGGCGACCAGGCTGCGGGCGCCGCAGTCGCTGATGGGGCCGATCGGGGCGACGGCCCTGCAGGCGGTGGTGGACGCCTCGCCGCTGACGGCGCGCTACCGGGACGCGATCGACCGGGAGTCGGCGTACGAGAAGCTGGCGACGCGTGCCCCGCGGCCCCAGGCGGCGCCCACCGGGCCCGGGGCGTCGACGCCCGCCGAGCGGGTGCCGGGGCGGGAGGCGCCGAGGGAGAAGGAGGGTGCGGGCGGGCTGCTCGGGTCGCTGCTGAGCAACCCGACCGTGAAGTCCTTCGCGCGCTCGGCCGGGAAGCAGCTCGGGCAGGAGATCTCGCGCAGCCTGTTCGGGACATCCAAGCGGCGGCGCTGACCGGTCGGGCGGGGCCGGCCGGTGGGGCGGTGCGCCTGTCGGTGGGCGTGGCGCCGGCCGGTCAGGCGGAGAGTGCGGCGCCGATCCGGTCCAGGGAGGACAGCCGCATCAGGCCGTAATTGTAGAACTCCACCTCGGGGACGCCGAGTTCGCGCAGGGTGGCGATCTTGGCGGCGAGGTTCTCCGGGCCGTCGCAGTCGGAGGACATCGGGCGCAGGATCACCGCCATGGACTGCGGGCGGACGCCGTGCAGGGCGAAGGCGGCGACCTTCTCCCGGACCGCCTCCGGCGTCCTCGCGTAGCCGAGGGTCTCGATCCGGTCGACGGCCCCGGCGAGGGCGGGCAGGTCGATGCCGGCGAGCCAGCCCGTGCCCGGGCCGCCGCCGTCCATGAAGGTCAGCCGCATGCCGTACCGGCGGGCCTGCTCGGCGAGGTCGGCGGCCAGCGCGGTGACGGTGGTGGCGGAGGTGTCCACGTAGGCGGCGAAGGCGCCGTCGGCGAGGGTGCTCAGGTCGGCGGGCTCGGCGGCGGCGGACTCGTCGGCCAGCCGGCGGCGCAGCTCGGCGCGGACCGCCGCGGCCACCGCCTCGGCCGGGACCCCGGCGCGGGTGGCGGCGGAGCGGCAGTGCGGGCAGAAGCAGACCCCGAGCAGGGCCTCGGTGGTCGGGCCCAACTCCTCGAAGTAACGCTCGTGGTGGTAGCCGTGGCGCAGTCCGTGGAAGTGCAGGGACTCGGCGCGGATCGCGTCCACGCCGTACCGGGCCAGTTCGGCGACCAGGGTCAGCGCGTACTCCCGGACCTCCGGGTTCGCCGGGCAGAGTTCGGTGAGGTGGCGGTCGCCGAAGGCGTTGGCCGGGGCGCAGTCGGGGTGGGTGAAGCCGAGCCGGTCGTTGTGGCAGAAGACCGTCCAGGCGTGCAGCTTCAGCCCGCGGCGGCGGGCCTCCTCGGCGGCCTCGGCGAAGGGGTCGCGCTCGCCGATCGCGGTGGACGGCGCGGGGGCCAGCCGGCGGCCCCGCCAGGCGGCCGGGTCGGGGCGGAAGTACGCCGCGCCCGGCTCCAGGTAGCGGACCACCCGGCGGGGGTTGTGCGGGAAGACGTCGCGGGCCTCGTGGTAGACCGAGGCGAGGGTGACGCCGCCGACCCCGGCGCGGTCGGTGAGGTTGCCGAAGAAGGTGTCGGCGCCCTCGTCGAGCAGGTCGGTGGCGAAGGCGAGGACGGACGACTCCACGGTGCGGCTCCGGAGCTGGGGGAGGGTGAGCCGTCCACGCTAGCCGCAGGGGTGGGATTGGTCTATACCTGATGGTCCGGACGGGAATCGCCGGGCACGCCCTACAGGCCGAGCTCGTCCAGCTGCTTGAGCAGGTCGGATCCGGGGCTGGCCGGGGCGGCCCCCTGCGGTGCGGCGGGCTTCGCGGCCGGCCGGTCGCGGAGCAGGACGGCGGCGGCCAGTCCGCCGATCAGCCCGCCGAGGTGGCCCAGCCAGCTGACGCCCGGGGTGACGGGCAGGACCCCGATCAGGATGGTCGAGTAGACCACCGCGACGACGACGCCGACCACCGCGTCCAGCACGTTGCGGTCCAGGAGTCCGCGCAGCACCACGTAGCCGAGGTAGCCGTAGACCATGCCGCTCGCGCCGGCCGTCACCGTGTTCGGGCTCTCCAGCAGCCAGACCAGCAGCCCGCCGGACACCACGATCACCAGGCTGGCCAGCAGGAACTTCCGCATGCCGCGGTAGGCGGACAGGAAGCCGAGCACGAACAGCGGCCAGGAGTTCGCCTCGATGTGGCCCCAACTGAAGTGCAGGAAAGGCGAGGTGAACATTTCCGGGAGGTCCCCGACCTGCTCCGTGCGCAGGCCGAACTCCCGTGACAGCCCGTAGTCGTCCAGCCAGTTGAGCACCTGCACCGACCAGATGACGGCCTGGATGCCGAGCATGGTGAGCAGCGCGCGGCGGGAGTCGGCGAACAACTGGGCGAATTTGGCGGCCATGCCCCGACTCTAGGGGCGCCGGAAGCGTACGTGCACCCCATTACAGTGACCCGTGTCGTTCCGACCCTGAGATCCGACCGTGAGAGGTGACCAGCCCATGAGCAAGCGCGCGCCGCTGCCGTACGAGTTCCTTCCGCAGGTGCCGTCCTTCCCGCTGACCAGCCAGGACATCACCGAAGGCGCCACACTGGGCCGGGAGTTCATCCACGCCGGCGGCAACCTCTCGCCGCAGCTGGCCTGGTCGGACCTGCCGGAGGGCACCCGGAGCATCGCGGTCACCTGCTACGACCCGGACGCGCCGACCGGCTCCGGCTGGTGGCACTGGCTCGCCCTCGGCCTGCCCGCCGACACCACCGGGCTGCCGCGCGGCGCCGGCTCCTCCGACGCCGCCCTGCCCGGCGAGGCCTCCTTCCACGGCCGCAACGACTTCCCGGGCAACCAGTACGACGGCGCCGCCCCGCCGCCCGGCGCCCCGCACCGCTACGTCTTCGCGGTGCACGCGCTGGACGTCGAGAAGCTGGACGTCGCCGCCGACACCCCGCCCGCCCAGGTGGGCTTCCACCTCACCTTCCACACCCTGGGCCGGGCGCTGCTGACCGCCGAGTACGGAGTCTGACCCTTGGCGATATCCGATCGTCCGGTCGAGGTCTGGCGGCTGCCCGAGGATGAGTGGAAGGCCGGCCGCCGGGCCGTGACCTGGACGGTGGGACCGGACGGGGAGCTGGCCGTCCTGGTGGTGCCGGAGCAGTACACGGCACCGGCCGGGTCCTGGCCGGAGGTCCGGTTCCCGTACGAGGCCGAGGTGGTCGTGATGGGCCCCCGCGGGGAGTGGCGGGTGCCGCTGTCAGGGGTCGACTGCTCGCCGGACCACCTGGCGCTGCTGCCGGGCGGCCGGCTGCTGCTGGTCGGGGCCCGGGCCGAGCAGGACGGGGAGGAGTGGCGGCCCAACGGCTTCGTGTACGGCCCCGACGGGACCTGCGGCCGGGAGCTCCTCCTCGGTGACGACACGCCCGTGCTGGTGACCGACCGGGACGGCCGGATCTGGATGGCCTACGGGGACGAGGGCATCTACGGCGACCACCCGATGTCCTGCGCGGGACTCCGGGCCGCAGACACCCACGGCCGGGTGGTGTGGAGCCCGGACCACCGGAAGGACCTGCCCGGGTACCCCCTGGAGGGCCTGGCCGGAGCCACCGAGGGACGGTATACCTGGCTGGCCTGGTACCCGGGCTCCTCGGGCAGCTACCTCACCCGGATCGAGGCGGCCGGCGGGACCTCGTCCACGGTGCCCTGCCCGGTCCGGACGCCGGTCGGCTTCGCGGTCCGCGCCCGGGAGGGCGTCTTCCTGTCCCAGGGCGGGGAGCTGACCTGGCACCTGCTCGTCGGCAAGCAGTGGAAGCAGACCGGGAAGCGCCGGCCGGACGTGCCCGGCGAGCTCGACCGCCGCCGTGCCTACGGCCGGGACGGCGTGCTGTGGTTCAGGTCCGGCAACGGCTGGTACCGGGTCGAGGTCTAGGAAGGGCCCTGGCGTCGGCCCCGGGGCCGGCCCCGGGACGGGTCCGGCCCGCCCCGGTCCGGCGCCCCCGCCGCGTGCTCGGCGCGGGCCGCCAGTGCGCGCAGGTGCTCGCGCAGCGCGGGCGGCTCGTGCACCTCGAAGGCGCAGTCCAGCGAGAGCAGCCGCATCGCCGTCCACTCCAGGGAGTCGGTGCGGGAGCGGAGCCGGCAGCTGTGCCCGTCGATCGGCTCGACCTCGCAGTCGCCCGGCCGGAGGCTGCGGCGGACCCGCTCCGCCGGGGCGTGCACGGTGGCGACCACGGTGCCGCTCGGTGACGGGCGGTGCAGCTTGCCCGCCACGTAGGCGGCGGCGTCCTCGGCGGGGAGCGGGCGCGGGGTGAAGCGGACGCCGGTGGCGGCCGGGCCGCTCAGCCGGTCGACCCGGAAGAGCCGCCAGTCCTCGCGGTCCAGGTCGTAGCCCACCAGGTACCAGCGGCGGCCGACCGAGACCAGCCGCTCGGGCTCGACCTGCCGCCTGGTCTCGGCCCCGTCGTACGCCCGGTAGCCGAAGCGCAGCCGCTCCCGGGCGGTGACGGCGCGGGCAAGCACGGTGAGGTCCTCCGGGTCGACGGTCGGGCCGTCCCCGGTGAGCAGCGGCACGGTGGCGGAGTTGAGCGTCCCGACCCGCTGCCGCAGCCGGCCCGGCAGCACCTGGAGCAGCTTGCCGAGCGCCCGTACCGAGGCCTCCTCGATGCCGACCACGGCGTGCCCGGCCGCGGCGCGCAGCCCGACCGCGATGGCCACCGCCTCCTCGTCGTCCAGCAGCAGCGGGGGCATCGCCGTGCCCGCGACCAGCCGGTAGCCGCCGTCCGGGCCCATGCTGGCCCGCACCGGGTAGCCGAGCTCGCGCAGCCGGTCGATGTCGCGCCGGATGGTGCGCGGGCTGACGCCGAGCCGCTCGGCGAGTTCGCTGCCGGGCCACTCGCGCGGGGTCTGGAGCAGGGACAGGAGGCTCAGCAGCCGGGCCGGGGTGTCGCTCATGGCGTCCAGCATGCCCGACCAACTGGGACAGGTTCTGACCTACACGGCCGTTACTGTCGCGGACGTGGAGAAGAGCGGCGTGGACGTGAAGAAGAAAAAAGAGGAGACCGCAATGAGTACCGCGGCAGCGGACCGGCGGAGGTGGATCGCGCTGACGATCGTGATGGTGGCCTCCTTCATGGACCTGGTGGACGTCACCATCGTCAACATCGCCATCCCGAGCATCCAGCAGGACACCGGCGCCTCCTTCAGCGCCATCCAGTGGGTGACCGGCGGCTACGCGCTGGCCTTCGCGATCGGGCTGATCACCGGCGGCCGGCTGGGCGACATCCACGGCCGCAAGCGGGTGTTCCTGATCGGGATCGGCGGCTTCACGCTGGCCTCGGCACTGTGCGGGCTGGCCTCCGGCCCGGAGATGCTGGTCGCGACCCGGCTGCTCCAGGGCGGGACGGCGGCGCTGATGGTGCCGCAGGTGCTGTCGATCATCCACGCGACCTTCCCGGCGGAGGAGCGCGGCAAGGTGTTCGGCCTGTTCGGCGCGGTGGTCGGGCTGGGCGCGGTCTCCGGTCCGCTGATCGGCGCGCTGCTCACCGAGTGGGACCTGTTCGGTCTGGCCTGGCGGCCGATCTTCCTGATCAACCTGCCGGTCGGCATCGCCGGCCTGCTGCTCGGCCGCCGCTTCATCGACGAGTCGAAGGCCGACCAGGCGCTGAAGCTGGACCTGGTGGGCGTGGCGCTGGCCAGCCTCGGCCTGCTGATGCTGATCTACCCGCTGACGCACGGCCGGGAGGCCGGCTGGCCGCTGTGGGGCTACCTGTCTATGGCCGGGAGCCTGCCGGTGTTCGCGCTGTTCGTGGTGTACGAGAAGGTCAAGACGCGGCGGGACGGCTCGCCGCTGGTGGAGCTGGCGCTGTTCCGGGTGAAGTCCTTCGCGGCCGGCATCTGCGTGCAGCTGGCCTTCGGCGTGGCGCTCGGCATCTACTTCCTGGTCTGGACCCTCTACATGCAGGTGGGCCTGGGCTGGAGCCCGCTCAAGGCCGGCGCGACCGGGATCCCGTTCTCGATCGCGGTCTCCACGGCGGCCGGACTGTCGGTGCAGAAGCTGGTGCCGCGGTTCGGCCGGAAGGTTCTGCAGACCGGCGCGCTGGTGATGGCGGCGGGCGTGCTCGTCTACATCTGGGAGGCGGACCGGTACGGGACGGCGATCACGACCTGGCAGATGGTGCTGCCGCTGGTGGTGATGGGTCTCGGGATGGGTCTGATCGTCGCGCCGATCACCGACGCGGTGCTGGCGGAGGTGCCGCGCGAGCACGCCGGTTCGGCGTCCGGGCTGATCAACACCGTGCAGCAGGTGGGCAACGCGCTCGGGCTCGGCCTGGTGTCGGTGGCCTTCTTCGGGGCGATGGACGACGTGGTCGCGCCGGAGGCGGTCGGGGCGGCGTTCGGCGGGGCCTTCGTGAACGCGATGTGGTGGGTCGTCGGGGTGCTGCTCGCCGTCTTCCTGCTGATGTTCGCGCTGCCGCGGCGGCGCAAGGCGGCCGGGGCCGTGGCCGGCGCCACCGCCGAGGAGCGGGAGCCCGTCCTGATCTGACGGAGCGCTCCCGTTCGCGGGCCCCGGTCGCGCGGCGCGGCCGGGGCCCGCGTCGCGCTCTGGGAGGGCCCGGCCCCGACGCGGTCGGCCGGGTGGGTCGACCGCCGGTACGGGCGGCCGGGCCGTCGGTCAGCGCGCACCGGTCGGGGCGGGGGCGGCGGTCGTACGGGTGGTGGTGCGCGGTTTGGCGGCGGCCTTGGCCTCCTTCGCGACGCGCTTCATCTCCTGCTTGAACTCACGTACCAGGGTGAGGGATTCGGGGCCGGTGATGTCCGCGACCGAGCGGTGCGCACCCTCCTCGCCGTACGCCCCGGCCGCCTCGCGCCAGCCCTCCGGCCGCACCCCGTACTGCTTGCCGAGCAGGGCCAGGAAGATCTGCGACTTCTGCTTGCCGAAGCCGGGCAGGGCGTTGAGCCGGCTGAGCAGTTCCTTGCCGGTGCGGACGTTCTTCCACAGCGCCGCGGCGTCGCCGTCGTACTGCGCGACGAGGAACTGGCAGAGCTGCTGCACCCGTTTGGCCATCGCGGCCGGGTAGCGGTGCACCGCGGGCTTCGCGGAGAGGAGCGCGACGAACTCCTCCGGGTTGTAGGTGGCGATCTCGTGGGCGTCCAGGTCGTCGTGGCCGAGGCGCTGCGCGATGGTCAGCGGGCCGGTGAACGCCCACTCCATCGGGACCTGCTGGTCCAGCAGCATGCCGACGAGCGCGGCGAGCGCACTTCGTCCGAGCAGTTCGTCGGCCTCGGGCTGTTGTGCGAGCCGAACGGTGACGTTCACGGGCTTGCCCTCCTCGGGGTTGACGTCCGGTCGGCGCCCAGTCTGGTGGACGCGGCGTTGGCGCACAGGATCAACACGCCCGTAGCCGGGGAAGTCGTCTCTGTTCAAGGCCTTGCCAGAGCTGCATTGTTCGTTGGCGGAGCGGTTGCCGGGGGTAGCGGCGGGGTGTCGCGGACAATTTTTTGCCCGCGCCTGTCACATCCGGCGGATGCCCCGGGTCAGGGGAGTGCCGAACCGAACAGCCGTCGAATGGGAGCGCTCCAATGTCCGTCGCCCACACCGTCGTCACCGTCCTCGCCGCCCTCATGGTCGGCTTCTCGGCCTACTCCGTCTTCGCCGGCGCCGCCGACCTGCCGAACCGCTGGGGGCGGCGTGCGTGGGGGAGGAGTGCGCGGGGCGGGTATGGGGGCGTGCGTGGCGGGGGAGGGCGCTCGGCTGGGCGGGTGGCTTCGAACGGGGGGAACGAGTCATTTCATATGACTGTTTCTGTTGTGCCGGTGCGGCGAGCTGACGACGCGTCATTCTTGGTCCAATCGACGCGTCCAGAAAGGCTCGCCCGCCGTGACCCAGCCGTTCGAACTGCCGTCCTTCTACGTGCCGCACCCGGCACGCCTCAACCCCCATCTGGGCGAGGCACGGGCCCACTCCACCGACTGGGCCCGGGAGATGGGGATGCTGGAGGGTTCCGGAATCTGGGATCAGGCCGACCTGGAAGCCCATGACTACGGCCTGCTCTGCGCGTACACCCACCCCGACGCCTCCGCCGAGGCGCTGTCGCTGGTCACCGACTGGTACGTGTGGGTCTTCTTCTTCGACGACCACTTCCTCGACATGTTCAAGCGCACCAACGACCGCGGTGCGGGCAAGGCCCACCTCGACCGGCTGCCGCTGTTCATGCCGGCCGACCCGGCCGCCGAGCTGCCCGAACCGGAGAACCCGGTCGAGGCGGGCCTGGCCGACCTGTGGCGGCGCACCGTGCCGGCGATGGGCGAGGACTGGCGGATCCGGTTCGCCGAGAGCACCCGGAACCTGCTCAACGAGTCGCTGTGGGAGCTCGCCAACATCAACGAGGGCCGGGTGGCCAACCCGGTCGAGTACATCGAGATGCGCCGCAAGGTCGGCGGCGCGCCCTGGTCCGCGCAGCTGGTCGAGTACGCGGCCGGCGCCGAGGTGCCGAAGGAGGTGTCGGGTTCGCGGGCGCTGCGGGTGCTGATGGACGCCTTCTCCGACGGGGTGCACCTGCGCAACGACATCTTCTCGTACCAGCGGGAAGTGGAGGACGAGGGCGAGCTGAGCAACGGCGTCCTGGTGCTGGAGCGGTTCCTGGAGTGCTCCACCCAGGAGGCCGCGGACGCGGTCAACGACCTGCTCACCTCGCGGCTCCAGCAGTTCGAGAACACCGTGTTCACCGAACTGCCGGTGCTGTTCGCGGAGACCGGGCTGGACCCGGCGGGGCGCGCCCGGGTGACGGCGTACGTCAAGGGCCTGCAGGACTGGCAGTCCGGCGGGCACGAGTGGCACCTGCGGTCCAGCCGGTACATGAACGGCGGTGGAGCGGCCGCGGGTTCGGGTGGTCCTGGTGGCGGGGTCGCTCCCGGCTCGGGCGGTGGACCGGTGGGTCTGCCGGGCCTGCCGGGAGGGCCCGGGGGCGGCAACTGGTGGGACCAGTACGCGATCGGCGGCATCGGGACGTCGGCGCTGGACATCCTGCGCAGCACGGCCGCCGGGGCCGCGGCGGCGACTGGTTCGACGCCGGCGGCCAAGGGCGCGGCGGACCCGGCCGTGCGGCGGGCGCGGTCGCACGGCCACGTGCCGTACCAGGCCGTCGGGCCTTCCCTGCTGCCCGAGTTCAAGCTTCCGTACGAGCTCCGGCTGAGCCCGCACCTGGACGGTGCCCGGGAGCGCGTGATCGCGTGGGCCGAGCGGATGGGACTGCTGGCGGCTGAGCCGGGCGTTCCCGGATCCGGCATCTGGGACGCCGAGTCGATGCGCGACTACGACCTCCCGCTCTGCGCGGCCGGCCTCCACCCGGACGCCACGGCCGACCAACTCGACATCTCCTCGGCCTGGTTGGCCTGGGGCACCTGGGCCGACGACTACTACCCCCGGGCCTTCGGGCGCACCCGCGACCTGGGCGGCGCCAAGGCCGCCAACGCGAGGCTTTCCCTGTTCATGCCGGTGGACGGCACCCCCACGGCGGAGCCCGTCAACGCGCTGGAGCGCGGCCTCGCCGACATCTGGGAGCGCACCGCCGGCCCGATGACCGTCGAGGCCAGGGGCCGGTTCCGGGTGGCGGTCGAGGCGATGCTGGACAGCTGGATCTGGGAGTTGAGCAACCAGATCCAGAACCGGATCCCGGACCCGGTGGACTACCTGGAGATGCGCCGCTCCACCTTCGGCTCCGAGCTCACCGCGAGCCTCTCCCGCCTCGGCCACGGGCAGACCGTGCCGCCGGAGGTGTACGACCACGGGTCGATGCGCGCGCTGGAGAACTCCGCGATGGACTACGCGTGCATGATGAACGACCTCTTCTCGTACCAGAAGGAGGTCGAGTACGAGGGCGAGCTGCACAACGCCGTCCTGGTGGTGCAGAACTTCTTCGGCTGCGACTACGAGTCGGCGGTCCGGATCGTCGACGACCTGATGCACTCGCGGCTGGGCCAGTTCCAGCACGTGGTGCAGAAGGAACTCCCGGTCATGTACGAGGACTTCGGGCTGGAGCAGGCGGCCAGGGAGATGCTCGACGGGTACGTGGGGGAGCTGGAGAACTGGCTCGCGGGCATCCTGAACTGGCACGAGGGCTGCCTCCGGTACGCCACGGCCGACCTGGAGCGGCACTTCGGCGCCGAGCGGGACCTGGCGGAGGCCTCGCAGGCCCGTCGGGCGGCCATGGCGGCGGCCGCCGAGGCTCCGGCGTCCGCCACCGCCCCGGTCCCGTCGGTTCCGTCGGTTCCGCCGCCCCCGGTGCCGCTCGGCCCGACCGGCCTGGGGACGGCCTCGCTGCGCCTGTCGGCGGGCGGCTGACGCCGGAGGGCTGCATACGCCGGAGGGTTGCCGACGTCGGCGGGCGGGTGACGTCGACGGGCCGCACCCGCGCGGGTCCAGCCCGCGCGGGTGCGCCGCATCGTGGCTAGGCTGGCGAACCGGGGGTCGGCGTGCGCCCCCCGGCGCGCGCACTTTCGCCACACACGAGGGCAGAGAGATGGCTGCGCTACCTGAGGGCACGCCCTGTTGGGCCGACGCGATGTTCACCGACCTGGAGGGCGCGAAGGCCTTCTACGGCGACGTGTTGGGCTGGACCTTCGGCGAGAGCTCGTCGGAGTTCGGGAACTACACCCAGGCCTACTCGGACGGCAAGGCCGTCGCCGCGATCGTGCCGCCGATGCCGGGCGCGGAGGCCCGGTCCGCCTGGTGCCTCTACCTGGCCTCGCCGGACGCCGGTGCCACCGCGACGCGGATCCGCGCCAACGGCGGCGAGGTGGTCATGGGACCGATGCAGGTCGGCGACTTCGGCACGATGGTGATCGCCAAGGACCCCGCCGGCGTGGTGTTCGGCGTCTGGCAGGCCGGCCGGCACGAGGGCTTCGAGAAGCAGGGCGAGCCCGGCGCCTACACCTGGGCCGAGCTGGTGACCCGCGAGCCCGCGAAGGCGGACGCCTTCTTCCCGGCGGTCTTCCCGTTCGGCGTGAAGAAGATGGCGGGCGGGGACTTCGACTACCGGATGTTCCAGGTCGACGACCGGCCGGTGCTCGGCCGGATGGGCGCGGAGGGGACTTCCTGCCGCCCGAGGCGCCCTCCTGCATCAGCGTCTACTTCGCGGTGGACGACACCGACGCCGCGATCGGCCGGCTGACGGCCCGCGGCGGCAAGGTGTACTTCGGGCCGATGGACAGCCCGTTCGGCCGGTTCGCGGCGGTCGGCGACCCGCAGGGGGCGGCCTTCGGGTTGATCGACATCGGTCGGCGGGTAGGGGAGCAGCCGGAGACGGTGGACGTCTGATGCGTCCGACGGGACGACGAGCGGCAGGGGTGGCCGATGGGTGAGCGCGAGGAACTCGTCGAAACGCTGGACAAGCACCGCGAACTGCTGCGGCGCACCGCACGGGACCTCACCGACGCGCAGGCGGCCGAGCGCACCACGGTCAGCGAGCTGTGCCTCGGCGGCCTGATCAAGCACGTGGCGGCGGTCGAGGCGCGCTGGGCGCGGTTCATGACCGGCGGCGCGGAGGCGATGCGGCGCGGGGACGGGGGCGCCGCCGACCCGGACGCCTGGGCGGCCCAGTTCCGGATGGCGGAGGGCGACACCCTGGCCGGGCTGCTCGCCGAGTACGAGCGGACGGCGCGCGGGACGGACGAGCTGGTCCGGACCCTGCCCGACCTCGACCTCGCCCACGAGTTGCCGCCCGCGCCCTGGTTCCCGCCGGGCACCGCCTGGTCGGCCCGGCGGGTGCTGCTGCACCTCATCGCCGAGACCGCACAGCACGCCGGGCACGCGGACATCATCCGGGAGTCGCTGGACGGGGCGAAGTCGATGGGCTGAGCGGCGGTTCGCCCGGCACTTCGAGCGGTGGTTCGTCCGGCACATCGAGCGACGGTTCGAGCGGCACATCGGGTGGCGCACCGAGCGGCGCATCGGGTGGCGCCGGGGACAGCCGTCAGGGCAGCTCCACGCCGAGGAGTTCGCGCAGCGCCCGGCCGCCGTCCGGGGTGACCCGAAGGGCCCGGCCGGAGCCGATCCGTTCCACCCAGGCGCGGTCCAGGGCGGCCCGGCAGAGTGCCGCGCCGAGCGCCCCGCCCAGGTGGGTGCGGCGTTCCGTCCAGTCCAGGCAACCGCGCACGACCGGGCGTCCGCCCCGGCGGCCCGCGCGCGGCGGCAGCTCGATCGCCTGCGCGGCCAGCCAGTCCCGGCCGTGCCCGGTGACGGCCAGCCCGCCCTCCTCGGTGACCAGGCCACGGGCGAACAGCGCGTCCGACACGGCCACGCCGAGGCGTCCGGCCAGGTGGTCGTAGCAGGTACGGGCCCGGGCCTCGGCGCTCAGCCGGGTGGCCTCGGTCAGGTTGCGCGGCGCGGTCGCGGGGCCGGGGCCGGACTCGGCGAAGACGGCGAGGTCCTCGATCAGTGCGGCCACCGCGGGCGTGGCCAGTCGGACGTACCGGTGCCGGCCCTGTCGTTCTTCGGCCAGCAGCCCGCCCGCGATCAGCCGGGACAGGTGCTCGCTGGCCGTGGACGGCGCCACGCGCGCATGGCGGGCCAGCTCACCGGCGGTCCAGGCGCGACCGTCGAGCAGCGCCGTGCAGATGGCGGCGCGGGTGGGGTCGGCGAGCAGGGCGGCGAAGGCGGCGAGCGTCATGCCTCCATGGTCGGGGCACGAGGGTGCGTGCGGGCGCCGAGTCGCGTACCGGGGCGGAGCGGCGCACGGAGGCCGGGGCGGTCGCGGCGGCGGGGCCGCGTGGGGGAGCGGAGCCGGGGACATGCCTCCAGGGTCGCCCCCGCACGGTTCGGCCGGGGCCGAAACGACCCGGGGCCACGATGACGGCATGAGCGAAACCACGGCGGTCTCCGGCCCCGCGACGATGACCTTCTCCCGCTACGAGGATGTGACGGCGGCGCTGGCCGACCCGGCGCTGGTCCCGCTGCCCGCCGGGCCGTCCGTGCCCGGAGCGCCCGGCGCCGCCCCCGGCACGGTGGCCTGGCTGCGGTCCGCCGTCGCCAGGTTCAGTTCCGGCGAGCCGCACGCCCGGCGCCGGGCGCTGGTGCTGGCGGACCTGGAGCGGCTGGACCCGGACCGGCTGCGGGTGGCCGCGGCCGCCGGCTTCGAGTCCGACGTCCGGCTGCGGGTGGTCCGGGTGCTCGCGGCGGAGCTCGGCCTGGCCGACCCGGAGGCCGTGGCGCGGGATGTCGCGACAGTGTCCCGGGCGTACTTCGCCGATGCGCCGGCCGACCCGGTGGCGGCGGACTTGTTGGCGGCGGACGCGGCGGTGGCCCGGCTGCTGTCCGCGATGGGGGACCTGGACGACGCGGTGGGGGACCGGCACGAGGAGACGGCCGCGAACCGGATCGGCCTGCTCGTCCAGGCCTGCGACGCCACCGCCTCGCTGGTCGAGGGTGCCCGCCGGCACGAGGACGGTCTGGCCGACGTGCTGCGCGCGGACCCGCCGGTCCGGACGATGCGTCGGCTCGCCGCCCGGGCGACCGAGGTCGGCGGGGCCGCGGTACCGGCGGGGACGCGGGTCCTGCTCGACATCGCGGCGGCCCAGTCCGGGGCGCCGGAGGGCGTCGCGCTCACCTTCGGCGCCCCGCCCCGGAGCTGCCCGGGCCGCTCGCAAGCGCTGGTCATCGCCGAGGGCATCCTGTACGGCGCCTCCGATCCGGCGGACGCCGGGGCGCCGGACATGCCGCCCGCGCCGGATCGAGGGAAGGTCGAACTCGCCTCCCTGGTGCCGGAGATGGTGGAGAACGTGCTTGCCCTGGCGTCGGGCTGGACGGCCTGGGACGGTCGCCCGATCCTCAACGCCGACGACCGAACCTATACGCCGCACAAGGCTGTTCGCCGCATCGCCGACCATCTCGTCGACCACCTCGCCGAGTTGGAGGCCCGGGTGGTCGGTGAGTCGACCGAGCCCGACCACTGGCACGCCTCCGGTGTCACCACCCCGGCCGATCTGGCCCCGTTCACCACCGCCGACCTGGACGAGGCCCGCAGCCGGCTGACCCGGCTGGCCGGGATTTGGTCCCGGCGGGTCACCGCACTGCCGGACGAGTGGTTGGACGACTCGCCGGGGACGGGCTGGGGCTTCCGGCAGATCGTCCGGCACGTCTCCGGGGCCGGGTACTACTACGCGGACTCGGTCGGCGCACTCGGCAGCCCCGCGGGTGCGACCGGCAACCCCGCGGACGCGACCGACACCCCGGCGAACGCGACCGGAAACCTCACGAACGACCCGACGGAGACGAGCCGATGACGACCCCTTTCGCCGCCCTGCACCACCGCCCCGGCCGTCCGCTGCTTCTCCCCAACGCCTGGGACCACGCCTCGGCCGTCGCCCTCGCCGCCCAGGGACACCCCGCGATCGGCACCACCAGCCTGGGCGTGGCGGCCGTCGCGGGCCTGCCCGACGGTGCCGCCGCCACCCGCGCGGAGACCGTACGGCTGGCGCGCCGGCTCGGGCGGGTCGGCTTCCTGCTCAGCGTCGACGCGGAGTCCGGCTTCAGCGACGATCCGGACGAAGTCGCCGAAGTCGCCGTGGAGTTGGCGAAGGCCGGAGCGGTCGGCATCAACCTGGAGGACGGTCGGGCGGACGGTTCGCTGAGCCCCGTCGACCGCCATGCCGCGAAGATCGCGGCGGTGAAGGCGGCCGTGCCGGAGCTGTTCGTCAACGCCCGCACCGACACCTACTGGTGCGGGCAGGACGCCCCCGAGGCGGGGACGCTCCGGCGCCTGGACGCCTATCAGCAGGCGGGCGCGGACGGCGTGTTCGTCCCCGGGCTGGCCGATCCGGCGGCCATCGGCCGGCTGGTCGACGCGCTCTTCGTCCCGCTGAACATCCTCTGGACGCCGGCCGGCCCGGGCCTCGCCGAGCTGGCCGCGCTCGGGGTGGCCCGGGTCAGCCTGGGCTCGCTGCTGTACCGCGCGGCACTGGCGGCGGCGGTGGCCACGGCGGCGGCCGTCGCAGCGGGCGAGCCGGTCGGTCCGGTGCCGGGGTACGCGGAGGTGCGGGCCCTCAGCGGGAGTTGAGCGTCTTGGGGGAGCGGTGACGGGCGGCCCTGGGCCCGCGCCCCAGGGCCCGGTGGCCCAGGGCCCGGCGCCCTCAGCCCCGCTGGCGGGTGGTCCAGGCCGCCTCGATCCCGTCGAGGATGACATTGACGCCCCGGGCGAAGCCGCTGTCCCGGCCCGCCGCGACCTCGTCCGGAACCTCGGTGGTGTACAGCCGGTGCAGTCGCGGGAACTCCTTGGTGGCCTCGATGACGGTGGGCAGGAGCCGGTTCATCCACTCCTGCTCGTCGTGGCCGCTGCGGGCCAGCGAGCTCACCCAGGAGGCCTCCACGCAGGCGGTTCCGATGGTGTAGCCCATCACGGCGCTCATCGCGTCGCTCGCCTCGCCGATCTCGAAGCCGGCCGTTTCCAGGACGGCCAGCAGGGCCTCGGAGAGCCGCATCCAGTTGGGGCCGAGGTAGATCATCCCGACGTCGCCGATCACCGAGACCATCCACGGGTGGCGAATGATGGCCGCGCGCATGCTCTCGGCGCACTCCATGACCTTCGCGCGCCAGACCTTCGGGTCCTCGGACCACTCGGCCTCCGGCTGCGGGAGGGTGCCGAAGACCTGGTCGACGACCAGGGCGAGCAGTTCCTCCTTGTTGGCGACGTGGGTGTAGAGCGAGGTCGCGCCGGCGTTCAGCCGGGCCGCGAGCTTGCGCATGCTCAGCGCGTCGATGCCGTCGGAGTCCAGCAGTGCGAAGGCCTCGGCGACGATCTGCTCGCGACTGAGGGAGGGCTGCTCCCGCCGTCGCTGGGGCCGGTTCCACGGCAGGGGGATGCCCGGGGTCGTGCCGTCCTCTGATTTGGCCGCCATCGGGCCCTCCTCGCCAGTCGTCGATCGCCGGACCCGGTCCGGTGCGGCGCAGCTTGCCACAGGTCGCTGCGAACAGTGTACGGCGCCACGAACGGTGTGCGGAGATCGAACGGCGTACGGCATTGCGAACAGTGTGCGGTGCCCGTACAGTGTTCGGAGCGGCGCGCACCGTACCCCTGGGGACGGAGGGCGGTGTGCCCGCGACGACTTCCGCGCGGCTCCGGCCGGCCACGGCCACGGCTCGCGCGCTCATTCCGAAGCCCAAGCCCGAAGCCCAAGCCCGGGTTCGCAGCCAGAAGTTCACGCCCGGGTTGGACGCGAGAAGTTCAAAGGGGGAAAACGCCGTGCAACGTCATCCGCAGCGCTGGCTCATTCTGGTCGTGCTCTGTCTCAGCAGCCTGGTGCTGGTGATCGACAACATGGTGCTCACGGTCTCCATCCCGCCGATCGCGGAGGATCTCAAGGCCGGGGCGCAGGACATCCAGTGGATCATCGACTCGTACATCCTGGTCTTCGCCGGCCTGCTGCTCACCTCGGGCAGCCTCTCCGACCGCTTCGGACGGCGGAAGGTGATGATCGTCGGACTCGCGCTGTTCGGCGCGGCCTCACTGGTCGCGGCCTACGCCGGCAGTTCCGGTGAGCTGATCGCCGGGCGCGTCCTGATGGGCGTCGGCGGCGCGCTGGTCATGCCGAGCACGCTCTCCATCCTGATCACCGTCTTCGACGACGAGGAGCGCCCGAAGGCGATCGCCGCCTGGACCGCCGTGGCCATGATCGGGCTGGTCGGCGGTCCGGTGCTGGGCGGCGCGCTGATCGCGCACTTCTGGTGGGGCGCGGTCTTCCTGCTCAACGTGCCGATCGCGGCGGTCGCCATCATCGCCGCGGTGCTGCTGATGCCGGAGTCCAAGGGGCCGTGGCGCCGACCCGACCTGCCGGGCATGGCGCTCTCGATGGTCGGCATGACGGCGCTGGTCTGGTCGATCATCGTGCTGCCCCGGGACGGCTTCACCAGCGCGAGCACCCTCGGCGCGCTCCTGCTCGCGGTGGCCTCGCTGACCGGCTTCGCCGTCCGGCAGGTCCGCACCGACTCGCCGATGGTCCCGCTCAACCTGTTCCGCAACCGGGTCTTCACCGGCGCCAGCTTCTCGCTCGTCCTGCTGACCTTCGCCACCGGCGGGCTGATGCTGGTCCTCACCCAGTACCTCCAGTTCGTGCTGGAGTTCTCGCCCACCGACACCGGCCTCGCCTTCATCCCGCTGGCCATTGCCTCGCTGGTGTTCAACGCGCTCGGCGCGGTGCTCGGCAAGAAGGTCCCGGCGCGGGTGCTCACCTCGATCGGCATGCTGATCATCGCGGGCGGCTTCGGGATGCTGGCCACCCTCTCGGTCGGCGACGGCTTCACCAAGGTCGCCCTGGCCATGCTGGTGCTCGGCGTCGGCTCCGGTCTCGGCATGCCGGCCGCCGCCAACGCGCTCATGGGCGCCATCCCGAGCGAGCACGCCGGCGTCGGCTCCGCGCTCAACGACACCATCCAGCAGTCCGGCGCGGCGCTCGGCGTGGCCATCCTCGGCACCGTGCTCTCCAGCACCTACACCGGTGCGATGCCCGACGCCGCCCCCACCGCCGCCCGCCACGACATCACCGGCGCGCTCGCGCTGGGCGGCTCCACCGGGGACGGCGGACTGGTCGCGGCCGCCCGGGAGGCGTTCAACACCGCCACCTCCACCACCTTCACGGTGGGCGGCATCGCGGTCGTCGCGGCCGCGGCGCTCACCCTGGTGCTGATGCGCGACGGCCGGAAGACCGCCGACGGGACGGCCGGGGCCCCGACGGAGCCCACGGCCGAGCGGGTCGGCTGACCCCCTCCGGGCCGATGGCCCCGGCCGCCCCGCGCGGCCGGGGCCGTCGACGCGCCCGCGCGCTCGCCTCCCGGGACGCGTAGCCTCACGTCATGGACCCGTCCTCCCCGTACGTGGAGCGCGCGTCCCGGCTGCCCGGCGCGGTCGTGTGGACGAAGCAGGCCCCCGGCCGTACAGATGCCGGACGTACGGGCGCGGAAGCCGGACGTACGGGCGATGCCTCGGCCGGGGCCGTCCTGCCCGACGGCTGCATGGACCTGCTGTGGACGGAAGGCCGGCTGCTGGTCGCCGGACCGGACACCCACGCCTTCCGCCCCGGCCCCGGACTGCGCGGCCCATGGGTCGGCGTGCGCTTCCGCCCCGGTGCCGCCCCCGCCCTGCTCGGCGTCCCCGCCCACGAACTCCGTGACCGCCGCGTCGAGTTGGCCGACCTACGGCCCGCCGCCGAGGTCCGACACCTCACCGAACGCGTCGACGCGGCCCCCGACCCGGCCGCCGCACTGGAAGCCCTGGCCCTGCGCCTGGCGTCCGAGGCGCCGCCCGAGGACCCGCTGATCCGCGCGGTGGCCGCCTCGCTCGCCGCCGGGCGGTCCGTCGCCGCGACGGCCGGGACGGTGGGCCTCGGCGCGCGCCAACTCCACCGCCGCTCCCTGACCGCCTTCGGCTACGGCCCCAAGACCCTCGCCCGGATCCTGCGCATGCAACGCGCCCTGGCCCTCGCCCGCGCCGGCGTCCCACTGGCCGAAACGGCCGCCCGGGCCGGCTACGCGGACCAGGCCCACCTGGCCCGCGATGTACGGGAGTTGACGGGCATGCCGGTGACCGCGCTACTGCTCCCCTAGCCTCGTCCCCTACAGCGGCGCGAGCAGATCCACCCCGTTGCCGTCCGGATCGTGCACCACGGCGTACCGCTGCCCCCAGAAGGCGTCCCAGGGCTTCAGCTCCCCGTGGTACCCGGCGCCGGTCAACTCCTCGTACACCGCGTCCACCTGCGCGGGACTCGCGCAGCGGAACGCCAGCGCGGTGCGCGTACCGCCGCTCGGCGGCTGCCACCCGGGATGGAACGACCGGATGGTGGCCTCGGCGTCGAGCACCAGCAGCGGCCCGCCCGGCAACGTGCCCTCGACGTGCGGCTCCGCCTCGACCCCTGCCGGAAACTCCACCCCCAACCTCCGGTAGAAGGCGACCGAGGCGGCCATGTCCGAAACGGCCAGCCCGACGAAGGCGAACTGCGGTGCAGATGTGCTGTTCATGCCTGCCACGCTAGACACCTCCCACGCACCCGGTCTTGAACGAATCGGACACCTGCGGCCCGCCCTGTCCGCCGGGCGGGCCCGCCTCGAAGCAGCATCGACACCCCGACGCGCTCGGTCCCCGCGCGGGTCGCGGCGCCGGATCAGAATGGGTCATGCCCACACCGGACTCCTCGGGGACACCGCCCGAGCGCCCATCGCCCGGCACGGCCCCCGCCCGGGCCGGAGAGCGGTGGTGGCCGGTCGTCTCCGCGGTGCTGCTCGCCGCCCTGCTGCACGTCCTGCTCCCCGAGACCTACCGGGAGAGCCCCCCGTGGGCGCTGCCGGTGGTCCTGCTCGTCCTGCTCGCCGTGCTGGTCATCGGCGACCCCGGCCGCATCGACCGCCGCCGCCGGTGGCTGCGCGTGGTCACCGACCTGGTGATCGCGTTCGTGACACTGGCGAACCTGTTCGCCGCCGGGCGGCTGGTGGCCGACATCCTGACCGGCAACAAGATCTACGCCAACAACGCCACCGGCCTGCTGGCGACCGGCGGCGTGGTCTGGGCGACCAATGTCATCGCATTCGCGCTCTGGTACTGGGACCTGGACCGCGGCGGTGCTGCCGCACGGGCACACCGTCCGTTCGCCGACCCCGCGTTCGTCTTCCCGGAGATGCAGCACTCGCACCTCGCGCCGCCGGACTGGGTGCCGGTCTTCGCGGACTACCTCTCGCTGTCCTTCTGGACCGCCACGGCCTTCAGCCCGACCGACGTCTCCGCGATCCGAAGGTGGGCCAAGACGCTGATGATGGCCCAGGCCGCCGTCTCACTGGCGGTCGGAGCCCTGGTGATCGCCCGCGCGATCAACATCCTCCAGTAGCCCCGCGCCAGAACCGCCGACGGTACCTGGGCGGCCCGCCCGGGTACCGGCCGAGGCCGCCGTCGGCCTCAGCCCTTCTTCCGCAGCACCATGAACTGGTCCGGCTTGATCAGGTCCATGCTGTACCGGAGGGTGTTGTCCGGCAGCATCGTGATCGCGGGATAGACCACCCCGTGGTCCTCGTAGGCGAGGCACTTCGTACCGGGGGAGGAGCCGGTCACCCGGTGCGCGTAGGTGATCCGGTTCTCGTCGACCTGGGAGAGCGTCCACGCGCCCTCGCACCAGGTGCCGGACTGCGGCTTCTCGGTGCGGATCCTGCTCTTCTCCTCGCTCTCCGCCGACTGGACGACGGTGAGGACGACGGTGGTGACCTCCCCGCCGGCGGCCGTGCGTTCGCCGACCCACGTTCCGAGGAACTTCGCGGGGACGACGCCCGGCCCCGAGTCCGAGGGGGGTGCGCCGGGCGAGGGGCTGTCGTCGGCCGGAGCGGAGGCAGCGCCGGTCGGTTCCGGGCCCTTCGGATCCGGGCTCTTCGAAACCGGGGCGGTGGGTGCCGACCCACCCCCGGCCGGGGCGGTCCGCCCGGCGTTCGATGCGCCGGTGTCCCCGTCGGTCTTCCGTAGTTGTTCGACCATCAGGTACCCGCCGCCCAGTAGCAGTGCGCCGACCAGCACGGCCGTCAGCGCGCCGTACCTCCGTCGACCGCGTGGCCGCGGCGGGTGCGGCCCGTAGCCCGGTACCGCCGTCGGCGCCGTGAGCGGTGCCGGTGGCACCGGGACCGGGGCCGGGGCAGGCACAGGCGCAGGCGTCCAGGGCACGACGGGCGGGACGAGCCCTACGGGCGGTGGGCCGAAACCCGGCTGGGCCGGCATCCCGGCCCCGGCTGCACCAGCCGTACCGGGAACCCCAGCCGTACCGGGCACCGCGTACGCACCGCTGCCCGGTACGGCCTTCGCGGCCTCGCCCGTTTGCACCCTCGCCACCTCGGCGACCACCGAGCGCCCGGTGGGATCCGGGGCCGCGACCACCGGCTCCGCACCGGGGGCGGTGGTCCTCTCCTCCATGGCCCTCTCCTCCGGGGTCGTCCCCTCCCGGGCCTCCCTCTCCCCCTCCAGGTCCAGCAGCTGTACGGCGCTGCGCCCGACCGCCGCCGCCAGGGCCGGCGGCAGCCAGTGGCCCTGCCCCAGCCGGGCGGCGGCCGCGCCGTCGTCGTCCAGTCGTTCCCGGAGCCGTTCGGGCGTCGGGCGGCCGGACGGGTCCTTGGACAGGCAGTCACGGACGATCGAGTGCAGGGGGCCGGGCAGTCCGGAGAGGTCGGGTTCCTCGTGGAGCACCCGGTAGAGCAGGACGGGCGCGCTCACCCCGGAGCCGAACGGCATCCTGCCGGTCGTCGCGTACGCGAGTACCGCGCCGAGCGAGAAGACGTCGCCGGCCGGCCCGGCGGGCAGCGCGTTGACCTGCTCCGGCGACATGAAGCCCGGCGAGCCGAACACCTGGCCGGACTGGGTGAGCACGGTGGTGGCGTCCAGCGCGCGGGCGATGCCGAAGTCGATCAGCCGGGGGCCGTCCAGGCTGAGCAGCACGTTCGACGGCTTGACGTCCCGGTGCACCAGGCTGAGGCGGTGCACATGGGTGAGGGCCTCGGCGAGACCGACTCCGAGGGTTCGCACGGCCGGCTCGGGCAGCGGCCCGAACTCCCGTACGGCGGCGTTGAGCGCGGGGCCGGCGACGTAGCCGGTGGCCACCCAGGGGCGGTCGCCCTCGGTGTCCGCGTCCAGGACGGGTGCCGTCCAGGTGCCGCCGACCCGTCGGGCGGCCGCCACCTCCTGGCGGAACCGGGCCCGGAACTCGGGGTCCCCGGCGAGGTCGTGACGGACCACTTTGACGGCGACGGTCCGCCCGCCCGACGTCCGGCCGAGGTAGACCCGGCCCATCCCGCCCGCCCCGAGCTGCCGCAGCAGCCGGTACTCGCCCACCCGCCGCGGATCGTCCGCTGCCAGCGGCTGCATGCCCACGCTCCCCTCGACGCCGGGCGCGGCCGTCCCCGCCCCTCGCGTCCGGAGCAGACGCTATCGGTCCGGGACCACCCGTGGGACGGGATCACGGTCACGGAATCATCATCAGGCGATCACGCCGCCCCTGGCTTTCACGGCCCACGGCCCCGCGACAACCCGCCTTCCCGTCGCGCCCACCCGTCGCCCCGCTCAGGACCGAGCGCCGGCCAACCGGTGGCCTCCGCCAGGGGGGTGTGGGAGGCGCGTCCGTCCTCCGCCAGGGCTTCGAGGAGGGGAGGTCCTCGTCGGGCGTGGGGAGCGGGCGGCCGGCGGGGGAGCCGTCGCAGGGGGACGTCGTCGCGGGCCGCGCCAGCGGGCGAGCGGAACAAGCAGATGATCTCCGACCCGCCCGAGGCGACGCCCGCGTAGGCGACCTCGGGCCGGCGGATGAGCGAGAAGCTGTCAACCGCAGGTGGGGAGTGCACAAGGAACCACGAGGTCGTGGTGGCGGAGGTCTTCATCCTGATGCTTGCCCGCGGTCGTACTGCCGGCGGACGGGGTGGACCGAGGTGTGGCCTGATGCGGAAGGCAGTGACGATCCAGGAGCCGGTTGCCGGCCGACCGCAACCGGAACGGCAACCGCGAGACGACGAAGGCCCGGACCGTTAGAACCCAAGCTGAGCGGTCCGGGCCTTCTGCCGGCGGAAGATACGAGATTCGAACTCGTGAGGGGTTGCCCCCAACGCGCTTTCCAATTCTGCTCGGCGGCGTTCACGTAGGTCGGTGTGCGTCCTGACCTGCGAAGGAGCGGCCGCGCGGCGGGCAGTTGAATCCCACCGAACTCCGACGAATGAGACCAGAACTGAGACCATGATCTGGCCCCGAAGGGGCAGACGCGGCGTTTCGATCTAACTGTCGGTGTCCTTCGGATGCCGAGTGGAGGCGTAGACGAAGTGGACGGTTCTGCCCGCCTCGTCTACGAGGTAGCGCACGCGGCCGCCGGCGGTCACTTCGTACTCCCACTGCGGCAGGTCCTCACCTCGTAGTGCTCGGGAGGCAAGTCGGCCCCGCAGTCGATGTTGACGATCCGGGTCGCTCATGGACAGCGGGTTGGTTCGCAGCGCTTCGAAGCAGCGGCGGGCATTTCCCGCGGCCTCCGTGCAGAGGTCGCCCCACCCCTTGGCTGCCTCGCTGGTGGCGAACCGTAGCCGCCATTCGTCGCCAATCGGTGGAGGTGGGACGTCGTCACCACGTTTGGGGCTCATGGTGCGAGCACCTCGCCGTGGTCCTCGCCCTGCAACGACTCGGTGAGCTCCGCGGCCAGCTCGGGATCCGCCAGGATTCTGGCGGTTGCGCGCCACTCGATGATCACCCGGTGCAGGTTGGCATGCACGTCCAGCTCTACGGCATCGCGCGTGGCATCCACGAGGTCGACGACGAACTCGCGCACCTCCTCCGCCGATAGGTGTCGGGTCCACGGAAAGACCGTGGGCAGGGCGAGGAGTACGGCCCGCGCGCCCTCGTCGCTGCTGATCAGGGCAGCGAACAGACGGGCGGTGACGTCTGCGGTCTCCTTGCGCTGGCGGTCGTGGCGCTCAGTCGTGAGATAGAGATCCTCGCCATCACGCCGTGTGACGTGGACGCGTTGGGCGTGCTCAACAGTGTCGGCGACGCGCTTGGAGTTCTTTGAGAGGTCCGAGAACGACACAGTGAGAGCGGACATGGGAGACATGCTACTTCGGAATGTATTCCGAAGTCCAGCTGCAGCGCGTGCTGGGCGCCGGCCTCGGCCGCCGCAGCCTGGCCATCCTTGGGAGCGCCGAAACTCGAGCTCGGTGATCGGACGCGTGGCGATGGGCTCCGCAGCCGCCGCCTGGGCCAAGCCGTACTGCCCAGCGCCCCCAGCGCATGAACCGCGCGAGGGCGCTGGTGTCGATCAGGAACCATGCTGCGCTCACCGACGGTAGTCCCTCTTGTCTTCGAAGATCTCCGGATCGAAGACTTCCTCATCGGCAGCGGCGCGAAGCAGGGTGAGTGCCAGGGTGCGCCGCCGGTTCTTCAGGACCTCACGAAGGGCGCTGTTGCCCGTCTCCTTCTCCGCACTGGTCCCGAGGGCCTGGGCCACGTCGGCGAGCAGCTCGTCGTCCAGATCGATCACGGTTCGGCTCATGGATGTACCTCCTGAGACATCGACTCATGTGCAGAGTGCATCCCCTTGCTGCGATGACGGAAGCTGTGACGGGAAGTCAGAGCTGGTCGCACTGGCTGTTAACCCCATTCTTGACCAGCCTGATCTGCTGGACTGCGGCCTCGACAGTAGAAGCCCAGCTCAGTGGGGCATTTTCGGGTCGGATTTGCTGCTCGCGCGAAGACTCGAACTCTAGGAGTGCGCACCGTCGGTGCGCACTGGACCCACGAGGCTTCATGCTTCTAGCGTCGTCTTCGTCAGAACAGGCAGGCGGCACAGCTTAGGGGGCATCATGAGCACGGCAGACGGCACTGACGAGCATCTGGTCACGCGTTCCGAGATTGTTGAACTCACCGGAGTCGCGCGACCGACGATCACCATGTGGGCGAAGCGCCACGCAGACTTCCCATCGCCGGTCCGCTCTGGTGAAGCGGAGTACTTCTGGCTCCCCGGTGTTCTCGAGTGGCTGGACTCCCGGGTGGTTCCGGAGGCGAGGCTGGCGCAGGACGAGCGGAGCGGCATCACTTACGGTAGCCGGGCCCGCCATCGGCTGATGCTGAGGCGGGATCTCGACGTCGAGGCCAGCGGGTACGGCCGCGGTACTGAGCTCGGGGATGCCGCGAATCGGAAGTCCGTGGACGAGCTCATGGGAGAGCTCGCGGACAGGGTTCGCGGGTCAGCCTCGATGGTGGACTACCTGAGCCTGCTCCTGTCGCTCAACTTCCTGCGGCTCGGCGAACCGGGCCGCTGGAGCGGGCTCCGCGCGGTGGCCGCCTCCGGCAATGGGCCGGAAGCGGCTGGAGCGTTGCTTCGGCATATCGGCGTCTCCGCCGACGAGGTACTTCGCCGCCGTGGCCTGCCGCCGGGTATGCGGGACGCGCTCGTGAAATTGGAACCAGGTTCCTACGAAGCCCTGCTGCGAGTTGTGCACTTGGTCGAAGCTCTGGGGCGTGACGCCTTCCGACTGGTTCTCGACGAGTACGAGACACAGGCGGCTCTGCGCAGCAGTGAGTTCTTCACGCCGCGTGGCTTGGCCGAGCTCATGGCCAGGCTGGTCGTACTTCCAGACAAGGTGGTTGGTACGGTCTACGACCCCTACGCACGGGGAGGCGAGATGCTGGCGGAGGCGGCCATGGCCCTTTCCTCGGCCGCCCCCCACGCTCCGCCGCCCGTGGTCCTTGGGGAGAGCCCGAGTAGGGATACGTTGCGATTCGCGAGCATGAACCTCGCCCTCCAAGGCATCCGGCCGAAGCTTCGAGCCGTTTCCGCCTCGCCATGGCGTCGACCTGAAAGAGCTGGGGGTACGGCGGACGTCGTCCTGACGAACCCGCCCTTCAACATGAGCGATTCTGCGGGGCAGGAGCGGGGAGGCACGTGGCGGTTCGGGCCGCCGCCCGGCGGCAACGACAACTTCGCGTGGCTTCAACATGTCATGGCATCGCTGGCCACGGATGGCAGGGCTGTCGTGGTGATGCCCAACAAGGCGGGCAACTCGGCCAATCGGGCCGAGCGCCAGATTCGGCAGAACATGGTCGAAGCCGGGGTGGTCGAGGCGGTCATCGCGTTGCCGCCAAAGCTCTTCTCGCAAACTCCCGTTCCGGTCTCGATTTGGCTTCTGCGAAACTCCGTTCCTGCTGGTGAAGAGGTGCTGTTTCTCGATGCCCGGAATCTGGGGACCGAGCATCGGGGGCGGCGCGTTCTGGACGGACGAGATCAGCAGACCGTCGTAGCAGGGTATGAACTGTGGTGTGCGGCTGGCAGGCAGGGCCTGACGCAGGGGAATTTCGGGCGTTCTGGCGTCTCAGTGTCCCGGTCGGCCCTCCGGGACAGGGGGTACACGCTGAATCCGCTCGATCACATCGCGGGTTCGCAGTGGGAATCCTCTCCTGCACAGGTGCCTGGTGCGCTTGTGGAGGCCCGTGCGGACACCGCTCGCCTGCGGATGCGTGCCGAGGAGGCGGACCTTGAGGCCGCGGCCATCCGGGTAGTCGCTCGCTCAGGGGAGTCCGCTCGCCGAGGGCCCGTACCGGTGGGCTGGAGCCAGATCCTGCTGCGCGACCTGTGCCAGATCCAGGCCGGATTCTCGTATTCACGCCTGCCGGCGGAGCAGCGTGCGTCCGGTCGGCACACTCCGGTGGTGTTTTCCCGGCACCTCCGAGACGGGCGCATCGGGGAAATCCTCGACGAGAGGGTCTCCCCCGAGGCCGCGCAGCGGCTTGAACGATTCGAGCTGGCGGTGGGGGACATCGTTTGCATCCGGACCGGGGCGATGAAGCCTCCGGCCATCGTGACGGAGCGGGAGGAAGGATGGCTGCTCAGCACGAATCTCTTCAGACTGCGGATGGTCGAGTTCGCCAGGGTCGATCCCGAATACCTCCTAGGATATCTGTCCCTGCCGCGCAGTATGGAGTGGATCACGGACCGTGCAGCGGCTACGGGCGCGCCCTCCATCAGCGCTGCGTCCCTCGGGCAGCTGCTGGTCGCGCTGCCGCCTCTCCAGGAGCAGCTGGAAGTCGCCGCAACGCTCAGGAGCCTCGACGAGCAGATCGCCGCCCACCAGCAACTGGTCGCCTCTGTCTCCCGTACTCGTGCGGTGCTTGCGCAGCACCTCATGGACGCTGCGCTGGCTCTCGAATGATTCCGTCCGTCTCCAGCACGCCCCCACAACACCAGGAAGGCACGTTCTCGTGACTACATCGAATCGCCCGAACTCCTCCAGCACGTGGGTGCTGTGGCTCCTGATCGTCGGCCTGCTCTCACTCGTCATCGGACTCTTGGCAGGCATTCTCCAGACCTGGGCGGGGGCCAGGCTGCCAGAGGCCATGATGGCTGCGGGCGCCGCGTTCGGGGTATCGGTCGGCCTCTGCCTGGCCGTCCTGGCCGCCGCAAGGGAGCTGAGAGGTTCTCTGTAGCGCTCCGTTCGGGAGGGGCTCACCCGCGGGATGGGGCCTGATGGGGTTCAGGGGTCAAGGACCGAGACCCACAGACGCGCTTCCCGCCAGGGAGTACGACGAGGGCCCGGACCGCTGTGCGGTCCGGGCCCTCTGCTGGCGGAGGGTGCGGGATTCGAACTCGTGAGGGTTTATCTCAACACGCTCTCCAATTCTCCCGAACCCTGTCCGCCGGGGTCCGTACCGGTTCTGACCTGCGGTGAAGTGTCCGGCTGAGCGGCGGTTGAACACGACCGTACGAGGGTGAACGAGACCAGAACTGAGACCAGGATCGGCGGTCTCCGCAGCGCATCGAGGTCGTGCTCACAGGCGGCAGGGCCGATTCCTCGGGGGTGTCGCTCCGTGGGGAGGGGCGTGACCGGGGGCGGAATGCGTCGCCGTCGGGCGTAATGGAGGGACCGGCCCGGTGAACCGCACCGGAGTGCCGGGTTGATCGCGCCCGTGCCGACTCGTACGGGACAGGAAGGATGCGTCGGTGGTCAGGGACGGCGAGCGGCGCCTGGACCGGTCGGAGGGGTTCGGCGAACACCTGCTGGGCGCGCTGCTCGACCAGGCCCACGAGCTTCCGCCCCAGCTGATCGCTCCGTTGGTCGCCGACGCGGTTCGTGGGTTCGGCGGCCGTGACCCGGTGCTCCTGCTGCAGGACTACGGGCAGTTGGTGCTGGTGCCGCTGTCCGGCCGGGGGCTGGCCGCCGGGGAGCCGGTGCCGATCGACGGCTCGTCCGCAGGTGCGGCTTTTCTGCGTGGTGTCTCCGTCGAGGTGCCGCAGGGCGACGGGGTGCGGGTGTACCTGCCGTTGCTGGACGGCGGGGACGAGGTGGGAGTGCTGGCACTCACGCTGGACGACGTCGATGGCGACGACCGGCGGCTCCTGCGGCGCTTCGCCTCCCTGGTCGCGGATCTGCTGGTCACCAAGAGCGGCTACACCGACCGGATCTTTCAGGTCCGGCGCCTCCAGCCGATGAGCGTGGCAGCGGAGATCCAGTGGTCACTGCTGCCTCCGCTGGCGATGACCGTCCCGCAGGTCGCCGTGGCCGGCATCCTCGAACCCGCCTACCAGGTGGCCGGGGACAGCTTCGACTACGCGCTGAACGACGACCTCCTGCACGTGGCCACGATCGACGCCATGGGCCACGGGCTGGACGCCGCTGCCATGGCGACCGTGGCCATCGGCGCGTACCGGCACGCCAGGCGAGCCGACATCGGACTGGCCGAGATCTACGCGTTCATGGACCGGGCCATCGCGGAGCAGTTCGGGCCGGACCACTTCGTCACCGCGCAGATGATGCGCTTGAACACTGTCAGCGGCCACCTGCAGTGGGTCAACGCCGGCCATCCACAGCCGCTGCTGATCCGCGACCACGTCGTCGTCGAGCGGCTGGAGAGCGTCACCACTCTGCCGGTCGGGTTCGGCGGCGAGGAGCCGGTGATCAGCGAGCGGGTGCTGCGGCACGGTGACCGGGTCCTGTGCTTCACCGACGGCCTGGTCGAGGAGCGCGAGGCCGGTGGGGAACAGTTCGGGGAGGAACAGCTCATCGACTGGGTCAACCGCGTCGAGCGCTGGCAGGAGGGGGTGCGGGCCGTGGTGCGGGCGCTCTCCCACGTGCTGAAGGAGAAGCGGGGCGGGCACACGAGCGACGATGCCACCCTGTTCCTGATCGAGTGGCGCTGAGAGCGGCATCCCGCCGCTGCTCTCACGACCGACCGGGTCGGCCAGGTGCGGGCGGAGTACCGTGGGATATCGGAGCGGCCCGATGTGTCGCTCCCCGCGAGGCCCGGCCCGCACCCGGCGTGCCCGGTCTCTCTCAGGGCGGACAGGTGGCGAGCTATGTCGGACGAAGCCAGTGCTTCCCGCTACGGGTTTCTGCCGGAGCGGTTCCGGCAGGCCGCGAAGCCGGGGACGGTGGCGTTGCGCCTGGAGACCACCCGGTCACGCGAAGGTGTGCTCGACGGTGCGTGGTGGCCGCGTTCGCGGGACATCGGCACCGAACTTCCCGACCTGGTCCGCGCGTTGACCGGGCATCTCGGCCCCATCGTGAGCGTCGGTCTGGACGCGGGCGCTTGGGACGACGTCCCGGCCAGCATGATGGTCGACGGCCGGTCGGTGCACATCGACCGCTACCCGGTCGGCGACGACACCGTGATCGTCACACGGGGCGACCGTGACCACTTCAGCCTGCTCGTCGTCCCCCCGCACGCGAGCCAGGAGGCGGCCCTGGCCTCCATGGCACGCGCGGTCAGGGCCGGTGGCAGCGACTCGGCACGGCAGATCCTCATCGCGACCGGCGTCAGCTCCGGCTCCTCGGCCGAAGCGTCCTGAGGGGCAGGCTCGTGAGCCGGTCACGCCGGGCCGGCAGGAAGGGCGGGACGGGAAGATGTCCGTCTACGTGAAACTCTCGGTCGAGGCCCGGTCGCCGGCGGAGCCGTCGAAGGGGCCGCTGGACCTGCAGTACGAGGACGGTTCGGACGGCGTCACCTTCGAGTACGACCTGCACCCCAGCGGGGCGCTTCGTGTCCTGCGGGTCTTCGAGGACACCCCGCACCGGATCGAGGCGTGCTTCAGCCCCGGAGCGTGGCTCCAGGTCGCGGGCACCTACCTGCGAAGCGGCTCCGAGTACTGACGGCGATCCGCCAGGAGCGCAAGAACGAAGAATCGGGCGGCGGCGTCACCGGTGGTCGGCGTCACCGGTGGTCGGTCGGGGTTCCATGCCGGAGCGCCCGGGCGGGGACGACGGCCCGCCCCACCGGGCCCCACCGGGCGGAGCCCCAGGCCGAGACCGAGGGGTCGCGTACCGGCCAGACGATCCCCCGCCGGTCGGGCATCTTCGCGGACGGCTCGTCGGCGAGCAGGTCGCTCGCGGTCCTGGTGTTCGCGGGATCGGCGGCCTCGGCCATCAGTCGGGCGGCAATGATGGCTCCCGTCCCCGGCGGGACGACCAGCAGGGTCAGCCGGCGGGCGAGGTGCGAGCGGACCGAGATCGTGTGCCGGTCCTGCACGACGGTGAACCAGCCCGCGTGGACGGTGTGGCTCGCATGGACGGTGTGGCCCGCGACCGGGATCCGTCGGGGGACGGTCAACCACTGGGCGGGGTTCACGGTGATTCTGGCGACCCGACCCCACCGCGTGTCCAGTTCGGCGGCCAGGGCGGGGAGTTCGAGAGGAAGGTCGTGCGATCGGGGCCACCAGGCCCCGTCCAGCCGTCCGGCACGCGGGCCGTCCGGTGCCAGGGAGAACCGCAGGGCGGGTGCGGGAGTGGCAAGCGTCGCGCCGTCGATCACAGTCATGATCAAGGACCCGTCTCCGAACCCGGCCGGTGCCAAGTCCGGGATTGCCGTTCGCCGGAGACGACGCCAGTGTCCGGTGCCGGCATGCGGGGTGCCTTCGGTGATGTCCAGGCTACTCCGGGTCCGGCCCGGACCCGGCACGGTACTCAGCGGTTCACGGACCGGCCCCCGCGCCGGAACCGGACGGCGGAGATTATCAGCGCGACGATCAGTACGGCGATGCCGATGAACAGCAGGTACTTCAGGCCCTCGGCGACGACACCGACCAGTCCGAGCACGATCGCCACGATGAGGAGCAACAGCACCAGTGCCATCGTCGGCCTCCTTCATGGTCCAGAGGGCTCCTAGCGGCGGGCCAGGCGGCGCTCCCCGCCCGCGCCCGGTGCGTAGGTCAGTCCGTAGTGGGCGAAGACCGCTGCCTCGTCCTCGGCGGGGAGTTCGCCGTCGGTGTCGATACCCGGGGCGTGTTTCACCTGGCTCTTGGACAGGGGGACCTTCAGGCAGCCGGGACCTGCCGTCGCGTCGGACAGCGGGACGAACACCAGGCGGCGGCGGGTGGGCAGGCCGACCGTGACCGTGGCGAAGGACGGCTGATCGGTCGCGGTGTCCACGTAGACGGACTCCAGCGTGCCGATCTTGTGCGCGCCGGCGTCGACCACGTCATGGCCGCGCCACTCCCGGATGTCGCCTGCCTCGAACACCGGCCACCTCCTCCGCTCCTGGTTCCATCGTGGCACCGGAGCCGCCGGCCGACATCCCCGGTCGCCCTCCGCCCGCCCGCCTCGTACGGTCGTGTCAGGGCAGGAGCGTGGTCACAGGAGGGCACGATGCGGCGTTACCGGTGGATTCTGGAGATCCAGGACGACGACGGCCGCTGGTCCCGGCAGGACGACACGACGATGCCGAATCCGCTGGAGTACGACGGTCCGCCGCAGCGGGCGGCCAACCACCTCCGGGACGTGTTCGTCCGCACCCTGTCCCGGCCCGCGCCGGGCCCCAGGGCGGTCAGGGTCCGACTCTGGGAAGGGACCGGTGCCGACGGCGAACCCCAGGCCGAGACCGAGTGGTCACGCGAGTGAGACAGTCCGGCCCCGGCCCGGGGCGGCTCCCGCCGACCCCCTACGCGGATGCCGGCCAGGAGGCGGCCCGGCTCCGGGCGAGATCGGCCCGCCGGTCGGCCTCGCCAAGCCCGGTGGAGGGTGTGACGGCCGACGGCAGGAAATCGGAACCGACGTCCGGCCCGGTCGCACCGGTGCTCGGCTCCGCGGCGAGCAGCTCGCTCGCGGTCCTGGTGTTCGCGGGATCGGCGGCCTCGGCCATCAGCCGGGCGGCCTCGACGGCATCCGTCTGGGGCGGGACCACCAGCAGGCTCAGCCGGCGGGGGGCATAGGAACAGACCATGATCATGTGCTGGTCCTGTTCGATGGTGAACCAGCCCGCGTGGACGGTGTGACCCGCGACCGGGATCCGCCGGGGGATGACGGGCCACTGCGCGGGGTTCACGGTGATCCGGGTGATCCGGCCCCACCGCTCGTCGATCTCGGCGGCCAGGGCGGGGAGTTCGAGAAGAAGATCGCGCGAGCGCGGCCACCAGGCTCCGTCCAGACGGCCCGGCCGCACGCCACTGGGGGTAAGGGAGAGCCGTGCCGGGGAATCCGTGGCGGCGGGCGTCGTCGCACGATCGAGGGTCGTCGTCATGATCAAAGACCTGTCCCCGGGCCCGGCCGAGAGGCCGGGTCCGGCATTGTCGTTCGCCGCAGACGACGCCAATATCCGGTACCGGCATGCGAAGTGCCTTCGGTGATCTCCAGGCTACTCCCGGTTCGACCGAGACCCGCACGGTCGCGGTGGCCGATCTGGCGCCCGGCACATCGGGCGGACACCCCGAAGCGGCGAATTTGTCGATCCGACGTACCCGTGGCTCAGGACCTCGCGTCGGCCCTCGTTGTCGACGCCGACGACGACGAGGCAGTGGACGTTGACGACCCGGCCGCCCTCGCGGATCTTCTGGCCTTGGCGCCGGTACTGCCGCGTTCTCCTGCGGACCTCCCACCGGTCCGGTGGGCCGCCGCAATCGCAACCACGGAACGGCGAAGGCCCCTTGAACCCAAGCAGTACACATCCATCAAGCTCACAACACGCCTGCTCGAAGCTGGAATTGAGGCGAGCATGGGCTCCATCGGCGACTCCTACGACAACGCCCTCGCGGAGAACTTCTGGAGCGTCCTGAAGACCGAGTGCGTGCGCCGCACGACCTTCACGACGCGCACCGACGCCGACCTCGCCCTGTTCGCCTACATCGACGGACCCTGTTGCCCAATTGATCTCACGCGGCGAGGTCGAGGGCTGCGAGATGGGAAGTGCGCGTCGGTGCGAGTGGACTTCCGTTCCACCAGGCGTCGAGTCGGATCAGGTTGATGGCGGTGGCCATGAAGATGTGGGCCAGGTGCGTCTTCGCCGGGCTGGTGTAGCGGGTGCGTCGGGCTCCGGTGGTAGCGACGGCCTGGTGAATGGTGCCTTCCACTCCTGCGCGGGCCGCGTAGCGGCCCTTCCAGTCCTCGGTGGCCTGCTCGGCCCGGACGCGTTCGAGGAGGA
>NZ_JBSHAP010000014.1:0-104150 GCF_053611565.1 Kitasatospora sp. NPDC054795 | reverse complement strand
GCCCCCGTGCCGGTGGCGCGGGGGGGCGGGCCCCCCGGCGCCCCCCCCGCCCCCCGCCCCCCCCCCGCCCCCCCGCCCGCCCCCCCCCCCCCCCACGGCCGGGATCAGGCGTCGATGCGGGAGCGGTCCAGGGTGGCCGCCGAGTCCACGATGAACTCCTTGCGCGGGGCGACATCGTTGCCCATCAGCAGGTCGAAGATCCTCTCGGCCTGCTCGAGGTCGCCCAGGTTGATCCGGCGCAGCGTGCGGTGGCGCGGGTCCATGGTGGTCTCGGCCAGCTGGTCGGCGTCCATCTCGCCCAGGCCCTTGTAGCGCTGCACCGGCTCCTTCCAGCGCTGGTTCTTGCGCTGGAACTCCAGCAGCGTGGAGCGCAGTTCGGCGTCGGAGTAGGTGTAGTGGTACTTCTCCTGGCCGCGCTTGGGGTTGGTGAGCTCGATCCGGTGCAGCGGCGGCACGGCGGCGAAGACCCGGCCCTGCTCGACCATCGGCCGCATGTAGCGGTGGAAGAGGGTGAGCAGCAGGGTGCGGATGTGCGAACCGTCGACGTCGGCGTCGGCCATGAAGATGACCCGGCCGTAGCGGGCCTGGTCGATGTCGAAGGTGCGGCCCGAGCCGGCCCCTATCACCTGGATGATCGCGGCGCACTCGGCGTTCTTGAGCATGTCGCTCACCGAGGCCTTCTGCACGTTGAGGATCTTGCCGCGGATCGGCAGCAGCGCCTGGAACTCGGAGTTGCGGGCGAGCTTGGCGGTGCCGAGCGCGGAGTCCCCCTCGACGATGAACAGTTCGCTGCGGTCGACATCGTCGCTGCGGCAGTCGGCCAGCTTGGCGGGCAGCGAGCTGGTCTCCAGCGCCGTCTTGCGGCGCTGGGCCTCCTTGTGCTGCCGGGCGGCGACCCGGGTGCGGGCGGCCGCGACGACCTTGTCGAGCACGGCCCGGGCCTGGAGCTTCTGGTCCTTCTTGGCCGAGGTCAGGAAGGCCTTGAGCTCCTTGGCGACGACGGCCGCGACGATCCGGTTGGCCGCCGAGGTGCCGAGCACCTCCTTGGTCTGGCCCTCGAACTGCGGCTCGGCGAGCCGGACGGTGACCACCGCGGTGAGGCCCTCGGTGGCGTCGTCCTTGGTGATGTCGTCCTCGGCGACGCGCAGCAGCTTGCCCGCGCGCAGCGCCTCGTTGACCGTCTTGGCCAGCGAGCGCTCGAAACCGGTGACGTGGGTGCCGCCCTTGGGGGTGGCGATGATGTTGACGAAGGAGCGCAGCGTGGTGTCGTAGCCAGTCCCCCAGCGCAGCGCGATGTCCACGCCGAGGTGGCGGGTGACCTCGGTGGGGGTCATGTGCCCGAGGTCGTCCAGGACCGGCACGGTCTCCTTGAAGGTGCCCTCGCCGTGCAGCCGCACCACGTCGCAGACCGGCTTGTCGGGGGCCAGGAACTCGCAGAACTCGGCGATGCCGCCGTCGAAGCGGAAGGTGCTCTCCTCGACCTTGTCGCTCTCGGTGAGCCGCTCGTCACGCACCACGATGGTGAGGCCGGGGACCAGGAAGGCGGTCTGCCGGGCGCGGCTGTGCAGGTGCTCCAGGGAGAGCTTGGCGTCCTTGAGGAAGATCTGCCGGTCGGCCCAGTAGCGGATCCGGGTGCCGGTGCGGGTCTTCGGCACCTTGCGGGCCCTGGTCAGGCCGTTGCCGGGCTCGAAGGGCGCGTCCGGGCTGGTCTCGGTGAAGAGGCCGGGGGTGCCGCGGCGGAAGCTGATCGCGTGGGTGTGCCCGCCGCGGTCGACCTCGACGTCGAGGCGGGCGGAGAGCGCGTTGACGACCGAGGCGCCGACGCCGTGCAGACCGCCGGAGGCCGCGTAGGAGCCGCCGCCGAACTTGCCGCCGGCGTGCAGCTTGGTCATCACGACCTCGACGCCGGACAGCCCGGTCTTGGGTTCGACGTCGACCGGGATGCCGCGCCCGTTGTCCCGGACCTCGACCGAGGAGTCGGGGTGCAGCACGACGTCGATGCGGTCGCAGTAGCCGCCGAGCGCCTCGTCGACGGAGTTGTCGATGATCTCCCAGAGGCAGTGCATCAGACCGCGGCTGTCGGTCGAGCCGATGTACATGCCGGGGCGCTTGCGGACCGCCTCCAGGCCCTCCAGGACGAGCAGGTGCCGCGCGGTGTAGTTGGAACCGTCGTCGCCGGCCAGCAGCGCGGACGGCACGGTCGTTTCGGCACTCACGCGGCACTCTCCTCGGTGAAGTTCTGTCTCATCGGTCACATCCGGACGCATCCGGACCAAACGCCAGTGCAGCACGCCGCACCGACACCCGTCGCCCTGCGTGCCCGATCCCCTGCGCCGGGTGCACAGCACGACGGGCCGGCCCCGCGCAGCTTGTACGCGCTGCGCGAACAAGCACCGCACCCGGGTACGGACCCCGGGGGCGCCATCTCCTCCCGGTACCACCGGTCCTGGCGGATCGTGGGACCCGGCACAGGCTCCGGAACTGCCGTTATGCAGGCTACCGGGGCCCGGGGCGGGGCTTATGCTCCAACCCGGCAGAGGATTATGCTACGCGGACCTCGTACCCGATCCCGATCGGGCGTTCGAGCGACGGGCGGATCCCGGGAATCGGCACGCATGAACCACCGACGCCCGGGGCACGTCCTCATCAACACAGCAGAATCCTCAGAGAAGAAAAGCCACGAGCGGGAACGTTTTCGGCCTGGTTGGATGTTGACCCTGGTACGACAGCTCGTCGAGCTAGAGAAGAGGCGACGTGACTACTGTTCTGACCCCTGCGAGCCCGCTCACCGCGGCTGACCGCTGCGACCGCTGCGGCGCCCAGGCCTACCTGCGCGTCGTACTCGCCAGCGGCGGAGAGCTGCTCTTCTGCGGCCACCACGGCCGGAAGTTCGAGCCCGAGCTCAAGAAGATCGCCGTGGAGATACAGGACGAGAGCGGCCGTCTCACCACGACCACCGCTACGGCGACCGAAGACGAGCGCTGATCCCGGGCGCCAAAACCAGCAGCCGGCGTCGAGCTGTGTCCGGTCGTGCACCGCGCGCGACCGGTGGGCCGGGCGGCTGACCCCTTCGGGGGCCGGCCGTCCGGCTCTGCTGTACCCCCGGACGCCCTCCCGGGCCCGGTGACGCCCCGGTCGCGACTGCCGACACTGCGTCAGAACCCGGCGTCAGCACGTGACCGGGCGCACACCCACCGCGACGTCCGCGGCACCGGACACACCGCGTCCACGGACGTTCACAGGACCGAGCGCACCGCGTCGGCGACCGAGGACACCCTGGTGTAGACACCCGGGTGGGCCGCCTCGGCACAGCCCGTCCCCCAGGACACCAGGCCCACCAGCCGGCCCTCGACGATCATCGGGCCGCCGCTGTCGCCCTGGCAGGCGTCCTTGCCGCCCCGCTCCTCGCCCGCGCAGACCATGCCCCGGGCGTCGAACTTTCCGTCCTGCCCGCCCGGGTACGCCTGCGCACAGGCCCCGTCCGGCACGATCGGCACGGACACCCCGCGCAACGTGGGCGAGTAGTCGCCCCGCCCGGTGGTGTCGCCCCAGCCGTACACCTGCGTCGTGGTCCCGGCCAGGTACGGCGCCGTCTCGCCCTGGCCGACCAGCTCGACCACCGGCCGGGCGCCCTGGGACTCGGCCAGGGTGATCACCGCGACGTCGTTCATGTTCGCGTCGAAGGAGTAGTCGGGGTGGACCCAGACCGACCGCACCGCCACCTCGCGGCCGGTCGTGCCGCGCATGTCGTCCCGGCCGACGATCACCTTGAGCCCCGGCCTCTCCACCCGGCCCTTGCCCTCGTCGTAGAAGCAGTGCGCGGCCGTGACCACCTTCGTCGGCGTGACCAGCGCGCCCCCGCAGAACTGGCCGGAACGGCCGCTGCCGAACTGCTGGCGGCTGGACAGCGCCACGATCCACGGGTGGTCCCCGGTGCTCGCCGCCGTGCCGCCGACCACCCGGCGCTGGGCCTCGGCCGGCGCCGCGCCACCGAGGGCGACCAGCGGGACGGGCACGGCGGCCAGCAGCGCCAGCACGGCGGCCCTGCGGCGACGGCCCGCCCGGCCGACGGCCGGATCGGCCGGATCGGCGAGGTCTGCCGGAAACGGGATGGGCGTCGGCAGGTCAGTGCGGTCCGGCTCGGTCGGCACCGTGACTCCAGGAGGCTCGGAAGCAGGCAACCGGCACAGCGTAGGTGACCGGCTACACCGTGCGACCACTTCCCGCCGCGCCGCCACCCGGACGAGCGACAACCACCACCCGGACGCTGACACACCCGGGCCCGGACAGCCGCGAAGGCCCGGAGCCGTGCGGCTCCGGGCCTTCGCGTGGAACGACTGCCGTCGATCAGTCCAGGTAGTCGCGCAGCACCTGGGAGCGCGACGGGTGGCGCAGCTTCGACATGGTCTTCGACTCGATCTGGCGGATGCGCTCACGGGTGACCCCGTACACCTTGCCGATCTCGTCCAGCGTCTTCGGCTGGCCGTCGGTCAGGCCGAAGCGCATCGAGACCACGCCCGCCTCGCGCTCGGACAGGGTGTCCAGCACGGAGTGCAGCTGCTCCTGGAGCAGGGTGAAGGAGACCGCGTCGGCCGGGACGACCGCCTCGGAGTCCTCGATCAGGTCACCGAACTCGCTGTCGCCGTCCTCGCCCAGCGGGGTGTGCAGCGAGATCGGCTCGCGGCCGTACTTCTGGACCTCGATGACCTTCTCGGGGGTCATGTCGAGTTCCTTGGCCAGCTCCTCCGGGGTGGGCTCGCGGCCCAGGTCCTGGAGCATCTGGCGCTGGACGCGGGCCAGCTTGTTGATGACCTCGACCATGTGCACCGGGATGCGGATGGTGCGGGCCTGGTCGGCCATGGCGCGGGTGATCGCCTGGCGGATCCACCAGGTGGCGTAGGTCGAGAACTTGTAGCCCTTGGTGTAGTCGAACTTCTCGACCGCACGGATCAAACCGAGGTTGCCCTCCTGGATCAGGTCCAGGAAGAGCATGCCGCGGCCGGTGTAGCGCTTGGCCAGCGAGACCACCAGACGGAGGTTGGCCTCCAGCAGGTGGTTCTTGGCCCGGCGGCCGTCCTCGGCGATGATCTCCAGCTCGCGCTTGAGCTTCGGGGCGAGCTTGTCGGCGGCCGAGAGCTTGTCCTCGGCGAACAGACCGGCCTCGATGCGCTTGGCGAGCTCGACCTCCTGCTCGGCGTTGAGCAGCGGGACCTTGCCGATCTGCTTCAGGTAGTCCTTGACCGGGTCGGCGGTGGCGCCGGCGACGGCGACCTGCTGGGCCGGCGCGTCGTCCTCGTCGTCGTCGGAGAGGACGAAGCCCTCCGACTCCTCCTCCGGACCGGTGCCCTCGGCCTCGGTCTTGTCACCGGGCAGCGCGGCGTCCTCGAGCAGCTCCTCCTCGCCGAGCAGCTCCTCGTCGCCCTTGGCGGTCTTGCCGGCGGCGGTCTTCTTGGCGGCGGTCTTCTTGGCCGGCGCGGCGGTCTTCTTGGCGGCGGCCTTCTTGGCCGGCGCGGCCTTCTTGGCCGGCGCCTTCACCCCGGCGACGACGCCGGTCGTCTCCTCGGCGGTGATCTCGGCGGAGACGGTGGGAGCCGTGGCCGCGGCGGCGACGACGGCCGGAGCCGCGACGGGAGCGCCGGGGGCGATCCGCACGGGCGGCTTGGTCGGGGCCGACGGGGTCCGGGTGGTGACAGCCTTGGTGGCGGTGCGCTTGGTGGGGCTCTTGGCAGCAACGCTCTTGCGCTTGGCGCCGGCCGGTTCGGCCGCGCTGACCATGAGGTCCACGCCCTCCTCAATCAGCACCTGATTGAGGCTGCGCATGACGTTCTTCCACTTGGTGACCGGGATCTGGTCCGCCTCGAACGCCTGGCGCACGTCGTCACCGGCGATCTGCCCCTGGGCCTTGCCCCGCTCGATGAGAGCCAGCAGAGCCGCGGACTCGGCGATCTCGGGGGGAAGCGAACGGGATGTGCTGGCCGACACGAACAACCTCTCGGACGATGAGTGGATCTCGAACCCGTACCGGCCGCCCGAGCGGGCGGGGAAGGAAATCGCGCGTCGGACGCGCGGTGTCGATTCCGACCGACTCGGGCTTGAGGACTGGGTTTGCAGGACGGCAGCAGCGCCGCGGACCAACACAGCATTCTGACATGTTGGAGTATTCCGGAGCTGCTTCCGCTCAGGACACATCGCTGCTACTCGTCAAGTGTTACGCATGGCCTTCGTGTCGCGGGTCACACCATCCGGCGCCCGCAACCCGGAGCCGCTTCCATCATCGCGCACTCGCCGGTGAATCTATTGTCATGAACAAGCCCGACTTGGGCCCGCTTTCGCCGCCCGCTTTCGCCGCCCGCATTCGCCGGGCCGCTCCCGGCGGTTCGCCCCCTGGGGGCGCCGCCCCTTCGGGCCACGCGGCCTCCGCCGGCTCTGCCCGGTGGGACGGCGGCATGCGGAAGCCCCCCGGCTGCGCCGCGTGGTGCGGCCGGAGGGCCCGGGCGGAGCGGGCCGCCGCCGTCCGGCGCCTCCGCTCGTGGAAAACAGCCCGTTCAGTGCTCCCTGGGTGCGGGAACGGACGGCTCGATCTCGGGATGAACGGTGAGCAGCGCCCGCATCGCGACCTCGCCCGCGGCGCCGTCGCCGGCGCCCAGCGCCTCCACCAGCCGGGCGTGCAGGCTGACCGAGGACTCGGTGGGGCGCTCGCAGGAGATCGCCGGACCACCCGAGACCTGCAGCGCGCAGGCGACGATCCCGGACAGGTGCTCCAGCATCCGGTTGCCCGCCATCTGGAGGACCAGGCCGTGCAACTCGGCGTCGGCCCGGGTGTAGGTCGAGAGGTCGGCCTGGGAGGCGGCGTGGCCCATGATCTCGACCAGCTCGACCAGGCGCTGCTGGACGTCCTCCCGGCCGTGGCCGGAGGCGAGCCGGGCGGCCAGCGGCTCGATCGCCCAGCGGAGCTCGAACAGCTCCCGGCGCTGCTCGTCCCGCTGCGGCCCGAAGGCGCGCCACTCGATGATGTCCGGGTCCAGCAGGTTCCAGTCGCCGACCGGCCGGACCCGGGTGCCGACGTTCGGCCGGGCGCTGACCAGGCCCTTGGCCTCCAGCACGCGCAGCGACTCGCGGACGACGGTGCGGGAGACCTCGAACCGCTGGCCGATCTCCTCGGGCACCAGCGGGCGGTCGGCACCGAGGTCGCCGGAGACGATCATCTGGCCGAGCTGCTGGACCAGCTGGCCGTGCAGACCGCGGCCCCGACTGCTGGTGGTCTTGCGGCCGACCCGGGCGATGTCCGACTCGGCACCCTCCCAGCGGGGCACCGGCGGGGTCGGCCGGTCGGCGTACGAGAAGCGGTCCAGGTCGCCGGGACCGTGGATGGGCCCTTCGGCGGAACGGGCGGGGGTCATGGTGGGGTGCGCAAGGGTACTCACGCCTCCTTTGTCGGCGATCGGCAGGCGTGGCTTGAGAATTCTCGTGAAAAGCACACGAAAGGGTGATCGACCGTGACTGGATAATTGACTTCTTATCAGGAAGAACCGCGCATTACGGTCACTGCTGGTCGATCTTGGAAGTCCCGGGCGGAACCGCACCCGTGACGCGGCCTCGGGCCCGGGCGGGCGGCCCCGCACAGGCGGCTCAGCGCGGTTCATTGGGGCGCAGCGCGACGCGGGCGGTTCCGTGCGACGCGGCGCTACAGGGCGCGGCGGCGGGCCTGGGCCAGCAGAGCGGCCAGCAGCAGGAGCGCCGCAGGGGTCGCGACCGCGGCGAGCAGCGCCGGATCGGTCAGCGCCGCGCTCCCGGCCACCGCCTCGTGCGCACCGCCGTACACCCAGCCGTAGGCCCACTCGATCCCGGACTGGAACGGCAGCAGTTCGGTCGCCCGGGTCGGCCACGGCCTGCCGGTGCGGCGCAGCAGCAGGGCTACGCCGGACTCCAGCAGCGGCGGCAGCGCGCACAGCAGCAGCACCCCGGCCGCGGCGCTGCGGGTCAGCGAGGCGGCCAGCACCCCGGTCCAGCCCGCCACCACGGTGAGCAGGACGAAGGCCAGCAGTGCGGCGGGCACTCCGTGGCCGGCCACCAGCCCCAGCGGGGCGCCCATACCCGGCAGGTCGGACAGCCCGGACACCCCCGCACCGGTCAGCGCCTCGAAGACCTGGTCCGACAGTGCGGACGGGTCCGCCCAGGCCGCCACCGTGACGCCGTCCGGCAGCGCGAGGTGCACGGCCGCCGTGTCGAACAGCAGGGTGGCCAGCGCCAGCAACGCCGCCACCGGGCAGATCACCACCAGCTTGGCCAGCAGCAGCCGCACCCGGCGCGAGTACGACACCTGCGAGGCCACCAGCCCCGGGTGGCGCACCTCGTGCCCGTACGAGAGCGCGCCCAGCACCCCGGCGCCGAGCGCCGCGAAGGGCAGCGGGATCAGCGGGACGGCGGCGGTCAGCAGCCGCACCCCCGCCGGGGCCGTCAGCGGGCCGTCCGGGGCCTGGCTCGCCAGGACGGCGGCCACGCCGGCGTCGCTGAGCAGTACGGCTGCGAGCAGCAGCCAGGTGGAACGCAGGCCGCGCAGGCGGCGCAGCTCGTAGGCCAGGACACGCACGGTTCACTCGCTCCGGTGGTCGTCGGGGATGGCGGGGGCTGAAGAGGTGCCCGGGGTGGCCGGAGTGGCCGGGGTCGCCGGGGTCGCCGGGGCTGCTCGCCTGACGGGGCTCTGGGCGGCGGCACCCCGGACGGCGGAGGCTCGGACGGCGGTCGCGCCCGAGGCGGGGCGCCGGAGGCGCACGGTGTCGTCGGTGAGCAGGTCGTCGGCGCTGGCCCGGCGGCCGAGGGGCCGGACCCGGGCGGGCTCCAGCGGCGGGGCCGGGTCGTCGCGGAAGAGCCGGTCGACGGCCACCGTGGGCGCGGGTTCGTCCATGGCGTCGGCCCCCGTCCGCATGGACGGCCCGGGGCGACGGCCCGGCGGCTCGGGTCGGCGGCCGGCCGAGCCGAGGACGGGGAGCGCGGCGGCCGGGAGGGCTGCGGCGACGGCCACGGCGGGCAGGGCGCGGGCGGGCAGGGAACCGTCCTGCCGGGGGCGGCGGGGAGCGCCGCGCTTCGGGACGGCGGCGCCTCCGGGCGCGGCGGCGGTGGCCGGTTCGGCCGGGGGCAGGGACAGGGGCGGGCGTTGGGGCTGGACCGTCGTGGGCTCGGCCGGGGACGTCACGGCCTCGCCCGGAACGGGCTCGGCGGCCGGTTCGGGGACCCGCCGGGCGGCCGGCTTCGGGCCCGCCTCCCGGGTCGGCTCCGGTTTCGGCCGCCGGCCAGGCTCCTGGCTCGGACCGGTCTCGGGTTCCGGGTGGAGGCGGAGGTCGCCGGAGCGGCCCGAGCCGACCGGAAGGACGACCCGCGGCGCCGGCTGCTCGACCACCCGGTCGGCCAGCTCGTGCAGCAGGATTCCGTGGCGGTAGGCGAGTTCGCCGATCTCGGTGCGGTCGATCCCGGCCACCGCGAGACCGACGCTGCTGTCCCGGCGGACCTCCGCGCCCTGGCTGACCAGCAGATCCGCCAGTCGCGCCATCTGCGGCCCCCGGACGGCCACTTCGGGACTGAGCCTGGTCTGCCGGAACTCCGCGACGGGCTGGTCGGCCACCAGCCGGCCGCGGTCCAGGGTGACCACCCGGTCCGCGAGCTGCGAGGCCTCCTGCGGGCTGCGAGTGGTCACCAGGACCGTTCCACCGGCGGCGCCGAAGGAGCGCAGGAAGGAGTGGAACCACTCGACGTTGCGCGGTGACAGGCCGTCGGCGGGCCCGTCCAGCAGCAGCGCACCGGGGTCGCCGAGCAGGGCGGCGGCCAGCGCCAGGCGGCGGTGCATGCCGGGCGAGAAGGTGCGCAACCGCTGCCCGGCGACCGCGGCCAGCCGGGTCTGCTCCAGCAGTTCGTCGGCCCGGCGGGCCGGGACGCCGACGGCCGCGGCGAGCATCCGCAGGTGGCTGCGCGCCTTGCGGCCCGGGTGACCGGCCACTGCGGACTCCCCCGCGCCGGGCATCATCACCCCGACCACGCGCTCGGGGTGGCGCAACCGGCGGTACGGGCGGTCGCCGAAGAACGTGACGCCCTGGCCCCGTTCGAGTTCGAGCATCAGCCGCAGCGCGGTGGACTTGCCCGACCCCTCGGCGCCGAGCAGCGCGGTCACCGTGCCGGGCCGGGCGTCGAAGGTCAGATCGAGTACCGCGGGCGGAGCGCCCTTGCGATAGACCTTGGTCAGTCCGGTGATCTGGATCATCGCTGGCTGCTCCCATGCCCTCGGCCGACCTGCTCGACGCGGAGCGCCCCTGAGGGGCGGGCATGCACCCGCGCGGCTCCGCGCCAGCACATTAGGGGGCGACGACGGCTATTCCGGGCATTGCGGGAACGGCACGGGCCCGCCGACTGCCCACCTCACCCGATCAGGGGAAAATCCGATCCTGCGATTCACGGGGGACCGGTCCGTTCCGGCCGGCCCCGGGAGCTCGGGCCGGGCGCAGCGCCGTGCCCGAGGACGGGGCGCAGCCGCTAGCGGGGAGGCCAGGGCGGGGGCGGGAGCTGCTCGCCGCCGCACACCGCGTGGAACTCGTCGACGGCGGCCTGTCCCTCCACCGTGATCTCGCCCAGTCGCTCCCGCTCGGCGGCCAGCCGTTCCTGCACGGCGGCGATCGCCTCGGGCGCCGCCTGCTCGGCCTGCAGTGCGGCCAGTTCCTTCTCCGTGGCAGTGGTGGTCTCGTCGAGGCTCCGGTAGTCCGCCGCCAGCCCCTCGATGAGGGTTCGCTGGTTGGCGCAGTCCTCGATGGCCATCGCGGGGCTCCCTGGGCCGGAAGGCCTCCGACCCGGCGGCCGGAGCGTCCACCGACACTCTGCGCCGCCGGCCCCGCGTTCGCAGCCAGGTCAGGCCATTCGGCTGCCTCGGGGCCGCGGGCCGCGACGGAGCGGGCCGGGTGGGATCAGGACGGGACGGGACGGCGCGGGGCGGGCACGGGTCCGGCGGCGCTCAGGACTCCGGGCGGAGCATGGGCGGGTTGAGAACGGTCGCCCCGCCGGCGGTGAACAGCTGGGCCGGACGGCCACCCTGACGCGTCGTCGTGCCGCCCGAGGGCAGCAGGAAGCCGGGGGTGCCGGTGACCTTGCGGTGGAAGTTCCGCGGGTCCAGCACCACGCCCCAGACCGCCTCGTAGACCCGGCGCAGCTCGCCGACGGTGAACTCGGTCGGGCAGAAGGCGGTGGCGAGGGAGGAGTACTCGATCTTGGAGCGGGCGCGTTCCACACCGTCGGCGAGGATCAGGCCGTGGTCGAAGGCGAGCGGGACGCCGTCGGCCGGGTTCTCGCCGAGGAGTTCGCCGACCGGGGCCCAGCGGGCGCTGCTGGCGTCGCCGCCGGCCCGCGGCGTGGGCAGATCGGGGGCCAGCACCAGGTAGGCGACGCTGACCACGCGCATCCGGGGGTCGCGCTGCGGGTGGCCGTAGGTGGCGAGCTGCTCCAGGTGGGCACCGGCCGCGCCGGGGCCGACCGCGTCGTGGCCGGGGGCGGTGTGCGCGCGCAGGCCGGTCTCCTCGGCCAGCTCACGGGAGGCGGCCTCGGCCAGGCCCTCGTCCGGGCGGACGAAGCCACCGGGCAGCGCCCAGTACCCCTGGAACGGCGGCTCTCCTCGTCTGACCAGCAGGGCGCAGAGCGAGTGGTCGCGCACCGTCAGCACCACGAGGTCAACCGTGACAGCGAACGGGGGAAAGGCCGACGGATCGTAGCGCGACATGGCGACGATCATAGTCGTCTCTCTGACGATAAGCACAGGCCCGTGCGGGGAACGCGCAGGGCCGAGGCCCCGCACGGGCCCCGTGCGGTTCGCATCCGTCCAGTGCGGGACCGGGAACGGGCAGGCGCGGCGTCGGTGACCCGGTGTCACCGTCGCGGGGGCGCGAGCCCCCGCGACGGCTCAGCGGGCGACGAGTTGCAGGTCCGTGGACGCCTCCTCCACCATCGCCACGCCGATCCGGCTCACCCGGACGGAGAACGGCTCGCCCGCCACCCGCAGGCCGGTCAGCTCCAGCTCGCCGAGCGGTGCGGTGCTGGCCGGGCGGACCAGCACCCGGCCGCCCGGGACGTCGGGCCGGACCCCGGCGAGGGCGAACACCGCGTGCGCGGCGGCGGCCGCGGAGACCGCTGCCGGGCGACAGGCGGCCGGGTGCGGCACCGGCGGGCAGCCCGGGGTGCGCTGCTCCCCCGCGTACATCTCCGGCAGCCGCCCCTCGAAGTGGACGCTCGCGGCGAGCAGGCCCTCCAGCAGGGTGCCGGCCTCGTTCTCGTGACCGGCCTCGGCCAGTCCGGCGATCGCCAGGGCCGTCTCGTGGACCCGCACCGCACCGCCGCGGTGGCCCAGCGGGTTGAACCGGGGGGACTTGGCGCTCAGCGTGCGCAGGCCCCAGCCGCTGTCCAGCTCCGGCGCGACCAGGCGCTGGGCGAGCAGCCGGGTCTGCTCGCGGTCCAGCAGGCTCTCGTACCGGCCGCCGTCGACGGCGAGCCCGGTGTCCAGCAGGTGCACGAGGGAGGAGGCGACGGCGGGCAGCGGCTGGCCGCCCGGGGCCAGCCCGGCCGCGGGACGGCCGCCGGACAGGTCGTCGATCCAGAACCGCTCGCGGAAGCGCCCGCGCAGCGCGGCGGCCCAGCCGCGCCAGTCCTCGGCGCCCGGCCTGCCGAAGGCCTCCAGCAGCTCGGCCCCGTGCAGGGCGGCGCGGTGGGCCTGCGCCTGGACCTCGGCGCGGGCGGCGACCGGGTGGGCGGAGCGCTCCTCCAGCGGGCGGCTCAGGTCGGTGACGAAGCCGTCGACCAGGCCCTCGCGCAGGGCGGCCAGGGCCCGCTCGGCGGCCGGGAGCAGCTCGGCGACCTCCGCCGGGGGCAGGCCCCAGCGCCAGGCCTCGGTCAGCACGGTGACGAACAGCAGGGTGGCCTCGGTGGCGGTGCAGGTGGGCGGCAGCTCGGGACCACCGTGGCGCAGGGCGCCGGGCAGCAGGCCCTCGGTGCGGCCCGGGGCGGGGGCGAGCTGCTGACGGCGGGCCAGCGCCCGGAGGGTGCCGGCCGCCAGCCGGGTGCCGAGCGGCAGGGTCAGCCGGGCGGCCCAGAGCGCGTCGGCCGGGGCGAGGCCGAAGCGCCAGGGCGCGCCGGAGGCCGGGTAGAGGTCGGTCGGGCGGTCCGGGTCGGCGAACAGCAGCCCGCCGAGGGCGTCCAGCGAGCGGGAGACCAGCGGAGCCGCCCGGCCGTCGTCGCTGCGGACCTCCGGCTCGGACCAGGGCAGCGGGGCGCCGGTGCCGCGGCCGCCCGGCGGGCGCGGGCCGCCGACGGCGCTCTCCAGCTCGGTGTGCAGCTCGACCGACCAGCGGGCGCCGGGCTGGACCTCCAGGTCCCAACGCAGCACGCCGGCGCCGGCCAGGACGGCGTGCGGGGAGGGCTGGGCGCTGACCACGGCGCTGTGCACCGGCCCCGTCCAGCGCAGCCCGGCGGACTGCACCTGGCCCGGCAGGTCGGGCTGGCGGTGCCCGGCGGCGATCTCGGCGACCGGGCCGAGGTCGGTGCCGAGGGCTATCTCCAGGGGCAGCCGGGCGGGCCGCGGACCGGTGTTGCGCACGACCACCGTCTCCACGCCGTCCGCGTGCCGCAGCCGCTCGACAGTGAGCGCCGGGTCCGGGTCCAGGTCGCCGGGGACGCGGACCGCGCCGAGGAAACGGGCCTGGGCAGTGCTGGTCAGGGTGCCCTGGAGCGGCAGCGGCTCCATGCCGCCCAGCCGCAGCTCCATCCGGGCGAGCACCCGGACGCCGTTGCGGTAGAAGCCGTGCAGGCCGTGGCCGCGCAGCTGGCCGTCGGGGCCGGAGGCGGCCATCGCCGGGGCGTTGACGCAGATCACCGCGTGGTGGACGGCGGGTGGCTGCGGGCGCGGCGGGGCCGCGGGTCGGCCCGGGCCGACCGGTGCGCCCGCGGGCCCGGCCACCGGGGCCTGGTCGGGGCGGCCCATCGGCCTGGTCGGCGCGCCGACCACGCTCTCGGCCGGCATGGCCTGTGGTGGCCTCATGGCGGTCACCGGACTCTCCTCCCCTCGGCGGTCCGGTGGCCGGGTCAGGCCGGTGGGCCGCGGGCGTGCTCGATCGCGTGCTGGTGGTGCCGGGCCGGCGGGGCCGTCCCGTCGGCGGATGTGCCGTGTCTGGCCGTACCCGGCGGTGGGTCGTGCCATGCGGTGCGCGGTACCGGGTGGGTACCGGCGCGCCGCGCCTTCGTTCCGGGGCTCGCCGCCGTGCCCGGCACGCCGTCAGGTCCGGCGCCCCGGTCTGCCGGTGACGCCCTTCCCCCGCGGCCCGCGCCCTCCGGCCGTGCGGTCCCGTGGCGGCGGCCGGTCGTGGCGCCGCACGCGGTCACCCAGCGCTGCCGGTGCCCGGGCGGCCGGGTCCGCACCGCCCGGCGATCGGCCCGATCGGCCCGCCCGAACCGGGTGCAGGCCCCCGGGGGTGAACGCCGCGCACCGCCACCAGGTCACGCCCCGCCGCTGCACCGCTGGTCAGGGCGGCCCGGCTCGGCGGTCGTACCACTTCCGTCGGATCGTCACCGGGGCCTCGCTGCGGGCACGTCACCGTCCACCCTCCGGGGCCGGCGCCCACCGTCCGGGCCGGTGCCGGGGCCGGCTCGGGCCGTCCGCCGGTCGGGCTCGGTCGTCCGATCGGGCGGGCGGGGCGGTCGAACCGGTGGTCGACCGCCGCCAGGATACGGTGCGGGGGTCGCGGCCCCCGCACCCGGTGACCCCGTGAACCGCGACGCCATCGCTGTGACCAGCAGAGACCGAGGAGTTGCATGTCCACCATCAGCCGGCTGCCCGGGATTGTCACGACCGACCACGTGTTCCAGCTGCCGCTCGACCACGCCGCCCCGCAGGGCGAGCAGATCGAGGTGTACGCCCGCGAGGTGGTGGCCACAGGCCGCGAGCGGGACGACCTGCCCTGGCTGGTCTTCCTCCAAGGCGGCCCCGGCGGCAAGGCGGCCCGCCCGCTCGGCCGGGACTCCTGGCTGGAGCGCGCCCTGGACGACTACCGGGTGCTGCTGCTCGACCAGCGCGGCACCGGGCGCTCCACCCCCGCGACCCGGCAGACCCTCGCCCGGCGCGGCGGCCCTCAGGAGCAGGCGGACTACCTGGCCCACTTCCGGGCGGACTCGATCGTCCGGGACGCCGAGCTGATCCGCGAGCGGCTGCTCGGCGCCGACCGGCGCTGGAGCGTGCTCGGCCAGAGCTTCGGCGGCTTCTGCACCCTCACCTACCTCTCCATCGCCCCCGAGGGCCTGACCGAGGCCTTCATCACCGGTGGCCTCGCCGGCCTCGGCAGCTCGGCCGACGACGTCTACCGCGCCGCCTACCCGCGGGTGGTCCGCAAGAACGAGGACCACTACGCCCGGTTCCCGCAGGACGTCCAGGCGGTGCGCCGGATCGCGGCCCACCTCGCCGACTCCCCCGCGACCCTGCCGGACGGCGGGCTGCTCACCGTCGAGGCGTTCCAGCTGCTCGGCCTGCTGCTCGGCGGTGGCAACGGCTCCGGCACGCTCCACTACCTGCTGGAGGAGGCCTGGGTGGAGGGCGCGGCCGGGCCCGAGCTCTCCGACACCTTCCTGGCAGGCGCCCAGGCCCAGCTCTCCTTCGCGGGCGGTCCGCTGTACGCGGTGCTGCACGAGTCGATCTACGGCCAGCGGTCGGTGGACCAGGGCGGCACCGCCTGGGCGGCCGAGCGGGTCCGCAAGGAGTTCCCGCAGTTCGACGCCCGGGCCGCGCTGGAGTCCGACGCGCCGGTGCTGTTCACCGGGGAGATGATCTACCCCTGGATGTTCGACACCGACCCGGCGCTGCGCCCGCTGAAGGAGACCGCGGACCTGCTCGCCGCCCGCACCGACTGGCCCGACCTGTACGACCGGGCGCGGCTGGCCGCCAACACCGTGCCGGTCGTGGCGGCGGTGTACCACGACGACATGTACGTGGACACCGCCGACTCGCTGGAGACCGCGCGCGCGGTGCGCGGCCTGCGGGCCTGGATCACCAACGAGTGGGAGCACGACGGCATTCGGCTGAGCGGCGGCAAGGTGCTGGACCGCCTGATCAGGATGGCGCGCGGCGAGGCGTAGCCGCCCGCGGGCCGGCGCCGCCGTGTCGCGGGGCTCAGTGCGCACGATGGCTCCCCCTCCCCGCCCGCCGGACGCCCCGGCAGCGGTGGAGGCCGGTCCGGACCGCGGCGGGCGCGCACGCCGCGGCCCGGCCGAGCCGCAGGCCCCGGGCGGACCGCTCGCCGGCCGCCCGGGTGTGCCCGGGCTGCTCGACCCGTCCGGGCGCCGGCAGCAGGGCGACCGCCCCGGCGGCGCCACCGCCCGGCTCCGTGCCGTCGGGGCCGTCGAGGCCGTTGGGCGCGCCCGGCCCCGGATCGGCCGGTGCCGATGCCGTGGACGAGCCCTTCCGGCGACCGCCCCGCCGATGCCGTCGACCACCGGCGGACCGCCCGGGCCGTTCACCGGGAACCGCACCCGCCCCCGGGGCGGCGGGCCCGGGAGCCGCCGCGCCACCGGACGGCACCTCCTGAGCGGGCGGTGACCCCTCGGCGCTCGGCGCTCCGCCGGCCGGGGGCCGCGGTTCGTCGACCGGGGCCGCCGCGGCCTCGGGCTCCTCGCGCCGCCGCCGCTGGGCCTCGACGGCGGCCAACAGGCCCTGGGGCGTCATGCCGTCGTTGAGCGACTCGTAGAGCAGTTCGGCCAGCAGGTAGCCCGGGGCGAGCCGCAGGACGTGGCCGAGCACGACCCGGGCCGTCGCCGTGTCCCCCGCGACCCAGGACGTCCAGGCCAGCAGGGTGAGCGGGGCCACCGCGCAGCCCTCGTAGGGCGGCACCGCCCGCCGGGCGAGGAAGCGCCAGAGCCGCTCGGCCGGGGCCAGCTCGTCGGGCCGGGCGTACTCGACGCCGCGGTCCCGTACCAGGCGGTCCCGCAGGGCGAGCAGCAGTTGGGCCGTCCGGTCCGGATCGAGTTCCCCGGCCCCGGTCCGGAACTCGGCGACGGCCTGGTCGAGCAGGGCGATGCGCTGCTCCCTGGCGAGGGCGTCCACGGCCTCCGCCCGGGCGAGCGCCTCCCGCTGGGCTACGGCCTCCGGCGGGCCGACGGGCTCCAGCCCGCCGATGATCGCCTTCCGGCTGCCGCGCGGCACCAGGCCGGCGACCGTCGCGGCGGCGGCCGCCGGACCGGGGTCGGGGCTGCGCCGCACCGGATTGCCGGCCCCGTCGCAGCAGCCGTCGCCGCGGCAGAGGAAGGACCACCAGCGGCCGTCCGAGACGCACAGCGACTCCTTGACGGCCACGCCCCGGCGCCCGAAGGCCGCCCGGAGGGCCTGCGCCAGCGGCCGCAGCCCGTCCACCACCGGAGGGGCGTGGGCCGTGCCGGGATCCTGGCAGAGGTAGAGGAGCACCTGGAGCGGCCGGGCGCCGTGCCGCTCGGAGAGGGCGACCAGCAGGGCGGCCGTCTCCTCCGCCGCGGCCGGCCACTGCGCGGGCGACCGCGGCAGGTCCGCCCGGATCACCCCGCCCTGGTGGAGGCCGGGGCCGTGGAGCCCGACCGCGACGATGCTGTCGTCCGGGTAGAAGCCCAGGAAGTACGGAAGCAGCTCGGCCATGTCGGCCGGGCCGCGCATGACGACCGACCGGTGGTCGGAGGCCGGACCGAGGGACATAATGACGTGTTCGTTGTTCATCGCGTTCATGGCCGCAAGAGTGGACGCAATCCGCGGACGACGCCGGAACCGAGTTTTTTCTGTGGATAACTCCGCCCCCGAATTTTCCTTCGCTCATTCGGAGTAGGCAAGACTCACTCCCACGGGTGGATTTTGTCTGCCGTTCAGCGGATCAGCGGATGAAATACACCCCGCCTTCCCCCGCTGCCCCTCCCCCGCATTCGTCGCTTGTCAGCGGTACGGGGTTACATGGACGCCATGCAGCAGCCCGACACCCACACCACCAGCACCGCCGACCGCGCCGAGGTCCGGGCGCGGGCCGAGGCCGTCCTGCGCGAGCTCGCCGGCCCCGGAGCCACCCTGCGCGAGGACCAGTGGACGGCCATCGAGGCCCTCGTGGTCGACCGCCGCCGCGCCCTGGTCGTCCAGCGCACCGGCTGGGGAAAGTCCGCGGTCTACTTCATCGCCACCGCCCTGCTCCGGGCCCGCGGCTCCGGGCCGACGGTGATCGTCTCGCCGCTGCTCGCCCTGATGCGCAACCAGGTCGAGTCGGCCGGCCGGGCCGGCATCCACGCCCGCACCATCAACTCGGCCAACAGCGACGAGTGGGCCGCGATCCAGGAGGAGGTCGCCGCGGGGAAGGTCGACATCCTGCTGGTCAGCCCCGAGCGGCTGAACAACCCGGACTTCCGCGACCAGGTGCTGCCCGAGCTCGCCGCCTCCACCGGCCTGCTGGTGGTCGACGAGGCCCACTGCATCTCGGACTGGGGGCACGACTTCCGCCCCGACTACCGCCGGCTGCGCACCATGCTCGCCGACCTGCCGGCCGGCGTCCCGGTGCTGGCCACCACCGCCACCGCCAACGCCCGGGTCACCGCGGACGTCGCCGAACAGCTCGGCACCGGCGCCACCGACGAGCACGCCCTGGTGCTGCGCGGGCCGCTCGACCGGGAGAGCCTCACCCTGGGCGTGCTCTCCCTGCCCGACCCGGCCCACCGCCTCGCCTGGCTGGCCGACCACCTCGAACGGCTCCCCGGCTCGGGCATCGTCTACACCCTGACGGTGGCCGCCGCCGAGGAGGTGACGGCCTTCCTGCGCGAGCGCGGCTTCCCGGTGGCCTCCTACTCCGGCCGCACCGAGGACGCCGAGCGCCGCACCGCCGAGGCCGACCTGCTGGCCAACCGGGTCAAGGCGCTGGTCGCCACCTCCGCACTCGGCATGGGCTTCGACAAGCCCGATCTCGGCTTCGTGGTGCACCTCGGCTCGCCCAGCTCGCCGATCGCCTACTACCAGCAGGTCGGCCGCGCCGGGCGCGGGGTGGACCGGGCCGAGGTGCTGCTGCTGCCCGGGCGCGAGGACGAGGCGATCTGGCGCTACTTCGCCTCGCTGGCCTTCCCGCCGGAGGAGCAGGTGCGCCGCACCATCGACGCCCTCGCCGAGGCCGGCCGCCCGCTCTCCACCGCCGCCCTGGAGCCCCGGGTGGATCTGCGCCGGGCCCGGCTGGAGACCATGCTCAAGGTGCTCGACGTGGACGGCGCCGTCCGCCGGGTCAAGGGCGGCTGGACGGCCACCGGGCAGAGCTGGGCGTACGACGGCGCCCGCTACGCCAAGGTCGCCGCCTCCCGGGAGGCGGAGCAGCGGGCGATGCGCGACTATGCGGCGGGCACCGGCTGCCGGATGGAGTTCCTGCGCCGCCAGCTGGACGACGAGCAGGCCGTGCCGTGCGGGCGGTGCGACAACTGCGCGGGGCCGCTGCACACCCCGGACGTCTCCGCGGAGACGCTGGCGGCCGCCCGGGCCGCGCTCGGCCGCCCCGGCGTGAGCTTCGAGCCGCGCCGGCTGTGGCCGACCGGGATGGACTCGCTGGGGGTGCCGCTCAAGGGCCGGATCCCCGCGGGCGAGCAGGCGGAGACCGGCCGGGCGCTGGGCCGGCTGTCCGACATCGGCTGGGGCACCCGGCTGCGCACCCTGCTCGCCGATCAGGCACCGGACGTGCCGGTGCCCGGCGAGGCGGTGGACGCGCTGGTGGCGGTGCTCGCCGACTGGGCCCGGGGCCCGGGCGGCTGGGCCGGACCCGCGACGACGGAGGGCGCCCGGCTGGAGCGGCCGGTCGGCGTGGTGACGATGGCCTCCTCGACCAGGCCGCGGCTGGTCGGCAGCCTGGGCGCCCGGATCGCCGAGGTCGGGCGGCTGCCACTGCTCGGCGGGATCGACTACGCCGGCGGGCTGCCCCCGCACGGGGCCCGCAGCAACAGCGCCCAGCGGCTGCACTCGCTGGCCGGCGCGCTGGTCCTGCCCCCGGAGGTGGAGCAGGCGGTGGCGGCCGCCGGTGGGCCGGTGCTCCTGGTGGACGACCTCGTCGACTCGGGCTGGACGGTCACCGTGGCCGCCCGGCTGCTGCGCCGGGCGGGGGCGAGCGCGGTGCTGCCGCTGGTACTGGCCGTGCAGGGGTGACGGGACGGCGGAAGGCCGTCGACGAAGCCCACCCACTCACCCGAATGGCCTAACAGAAAGGATCAGGCGAAGCGATTTCGATCACACCGGCCGAACGATCCGGGAAAGGAGTGCTCACCATGCCGATGACGGTTCGCCCTGCCCTCAGGGCGCTGTGGATCAAGGCCTGGAGGCGCCTGCTCGGCACTCGGTCCGCTGTGGAACATATCCGGCAGACCATGGGCTATCGGGTGGCGTTCATCTTTTCATCATTGCCGCTCTGCCCCCGATGCCCTGAGAATTGGGAGGTACCCGAAACCCGGTCCGCTGGCCCCGCCCTTCGGCGTACCCAGGCACCCGCCTGCCCACGGGCCAGGAAGGAGGATCGTGATCAACGGTATCGACCGAGGTCAGAATCCCTTCTCCGGGAGTCCGGAACCCAGACGGGTGCTGGACCTGGAGACCTGGACCGCCTCGGGGATCCCGTTGCTGCGCGACCCCCGCGAGTTCGTCCTGGAACTGCACCAGCATCACCTTCCGCAGCCGGGCACCGTCGTGGTCGCCGTCGTGGACGCGCTCCACCGCCTCGTCGCCTCGGCCTCGTTCACCCCCTGGCCGCACGACACCGACGGCTGGCAGCACCGCAACGCGCTGCTGACCCACCTGCGCCGGATCATTCCGCACGACCTGCGACGGTCCGAGCCGGCCCGGACGGCCGTACTGCTGCGCTGCCGCGACGGCGCACCCGGCTGGACGGAGCAGGACGGCGCCTGGATGTGGGCACTGAGAGACGCGTCCGCGCTCCACGGACTGCGCTGCGGCGCGTACATCGGGCTCACCCCGGCGGGTTGGCAGGTCCTCGGGGACGGACGGGGCGGACGCAACCCGCACGCGGGCTCGTGGGCCGACGGGCCGGTGCACACCGTGACGGAACTGCCGCCGCGCTCGGCGCTGGAAGCCCCGCGCAACCACCGCACCCGCCAACGGACCGCCGACCAGGCCGAGCGCGGCGAGGACGCGGCACGCTCCCCGAAGTCCGAGCCCCTGTGGGCAGCGACGCGGGTCGCAGCGGCCGAACCGACGCGCCGCACCGGCACGGGCTGAGTCCGCACCGGCCACCGGCCCCACCGGGCCGTCGACCGTCGACCGCCGGCCGTCGACACCTGCCGACACCGTCGGCCCCGGGCGCCGTGGAACGGACCCCGGGCCCGGCACCGTACGACGGCACCGGGCCCGGGGTGGACGACTGTGGTCAGGCCTTGACCGGACGGCTCGGCGCGGCTCCGGCCGCGCCCACGGCAGCCGGGCCGGCGTCGCCGCAGACCACCAGCAGCGCGGTCGCGTGGCCGAGCGCCTTGGTGTACGCCTCGGCGGCCCGGGCGGACGGTCCGCCGTTGACCACCAGGACGACCACCTCGCGGGTGACCGGACGGGTCAGCGCGGCGTCCGCGTAGAACACGTCCCCGCCCTCGGCGAGCTGCGCCCAGTAGCGCTCCTCACCGAAGGAGAGCTCGTGCTGCTGCCACGGGTGGGCCTCGCCGACCGTCAGCACCAGGATGTCGCCCGGATCGCGGCCGGACTCCAACAACAGGTCGACCGCCTCGTCGGCGTGCTCCACGGCCCGCGCCGGGGTGGCGGCGATCCGTTGGACCTCCACCTGCGGTGCGGCGGGAGCCGGGCGGCGCGGTGCCGGCCCGGGCTTGGGGATCAGTCGCGGCGGGCCCGGACGGGCGGCGCGCGGCGGGACCGGGCGCGGAGGCGCCGGACGGGGGCCGGGCACCGGGGCCGGGGCGGCGACGGTGGTGGGTGCGGTGGCGGGGGCTTGTGCGTCCGACTCGCGGGGGAAGGGAACGCCGGGGCCCGGGATGCTCTCGTGAATCTCCGGCTCCTCGGGGAAGACAGGCATACCCGGATATCTATCAAATGCCGGTCGGACGCGCACGGGCACCCCACCCATTGGGCACCGGTCTCCTGCCGCCCCCTCCCGGGGCAATTCCAGACGGATCGTCAGAAACCGAGCGTCAACTGTTCGTCGGCGGACCCACGGCCGTCGCCCGCACCCTCCCGGACGCGCTTGAGATGGCGCCACTTCGGCAGTGCGTCCATGTACGCCCAGGAGAGCCGGTGGTGCCCGGTGGGGCCGAACTCCTCCAGAGCGGCGCGGTGCACCGGGGACGGGTAGCCGGCGTTGTCGGCGAAGCCGTACTCCGGGCACCCCTCACCCAGTTCGGCCATCAGGCCGTCGCGGTGGACCTTGGCGAGCACCGAGGCGGCGGACACGCAGATGCAGGACTGGTCACCCTTGATCACCGTGCGCACCCGCCAGGGGCCGCCGAGGTAGTCGTGCTTGCCGTCCAGGATCACCGCGTCGGGTTCGACCGGCAGCGCCTCCAGCGCGCGGACGGCGGCCAGCCGCAGCGCCGCCGTCATGCCGAGCTCGTCGCACTCCTGCGGGGAGGCCTGCCCGAGCGCGTACGCGGTGACCCAGTCGGCGAGCACGGGGGCGAGCGCGCGGCGGCGCAGCTCGGTGAGCAGCTTGGAGTCGGTCAGCCCCTCCGGCGCCTTGCGCAGGCCGGTGACGGCCGCGCCCACGGTGACCGGCCCGGCCCAGGCGCCGCGCCCGACCTCGTCGAGACCGACGACGATCTTGGCGCCGGCCCGGCGGAGCGAGCGTTCGACGGAGTGCGTCGGGGGGACGATGGGCATGGCGTCTTCCGTTCAGCGGGGGCAGCCTCCAGCCTAAGCCCGGCCCACGACCGCCGAGTCCGCCCTCCCGGACGGGCAGGTCCGTCGACGGGCGGGCGGGGCCCGCCCGCCCGGGCCACCGGGATCCGGCGCCGCCCGGCCGCCCCTCGAACCCGCCCCGACCTCCCCACGAACCCCCGGCTCCCCTCGGGCGCCGCCCGACCGCCGGGCGGCACGCTCCATGCGCCCGGCGCCGGCCGCCTCAGGCCCGGATCATCGGCTCCAGCACCTCGTCCACCAGCCGGCCGGCGAAGCCCGGCCCCATGTTCTCCAGCCCGCGGATCTTGACCTGGTAGAGCAGCACCGCCGGGATGACGTCCGCGACCAAGGGGGTGGCCGCGCCGGGCCGGACGTCGCCGCGCTCGGCGCCGCGGCGCAGGATCTCCAGGATGGTCCGCGCGGTCGGCTCGATGACCCGGTCGGTGACGAAGGCCTTGAAGACCTCGGCCCGCTCGTGGTCGATCTCGCCCATCAGCGCATTGAGCGCGGAACCCACCCGGGAGGTCATCGCCTTCGTGAACCCCTCGACGAGCTGGTGGAGTTCGTCCCGTGCGGACCCGAGATCGGGGGTGTCGTAAGGGCGTGGGAGAGTGGCGTCCAGGGCGTCGAGAACGAGTTCGTCCTTGGACGCCCAGCGCCGGTAGAGCGCGGCCTTCCCGGTCCGCGCCGCACTGGCGACCCCTTCCATGGTCAGCCGCGCGTATCCGCCGGAGGTGAGCTGGTCGAGCGCGGCCTCGAAGATCGCCGCCTCCAGTTCCTTCCCCCGGCGCCGCGTCGGCCGCCTCAGCGCCTGGTGAGCGGCCCGCACCGGGCAGAAGACCGGGTCCGCGCCCGGCCTGCCGCCCGGCTCCGCGCCGGCTCCGGCGTCCTGCCCCGCGACCGCCGCCCCGGCGTCCGCCTCCGCAGGCCGAACAGTCGCCTCCCCCGACGCCGGGTCCGCCCGGTCGGCCGAGCCCGCCGGACCTCCCGGAGAGCCCTCCGGAGAACCCCCCGGGGAGCCTCCCGGCGACCGACCGGACCGGTCCGCCATCAGGCGCCGCACCAACCGCTCCATCGCCACCATCCTTAAGGAACGCTTGCGTTCACAATCACGGCCAGGATATCGTCCCGATTAGTGAACGATCCCGTTCCTTCCCGGCCCGCGCAAGGGCGCGCGGCCGCACCCGGCCCGGCGACTCCGCCGAACCGCACCACCGAGCACACAGCCAGCAGGGGGCACATTCGTGGCCATCTCCGACACGCTCAGCAAGAACTCGCCACCGCGGACGAGCCAGGGGCGGGGCAAGGGCATCACCCTGACCGTCATCGCGGCCACCCAGCTCATGGTGGTCCTCGACGCGACCATCGTGAACATCGCGCTTCCGCACATCAAGGACGCCCTGGGCTTCTCCACCACCGACCTGTCGTGGGTCATCAACGCCTACACCCTGACCTTCGGCGGGCTGCTCCTGCTCGGCGGTCGCGCGGGCGACATCCTCGGCCGCCGCCGGGTGTTCATCTTCGGCACCCTGCTGTTCGGCCTGGCCTCGCTGCTCGGCGGTTTCGCGCAGGACAGCACTCTGCTGCTGGCCGCCCGCGCGCTCCAGGGCATCGGTGGCGCGATCTGTTCCCCGACCGCCTTCGCCCTGATCGCGACCAACTTCGACGAGGGGCCCGAACGCAACCGCGCGTTCGGCGTGTTCTCGGCGGTCGCCGGTTCGGGCGCCGCGATCGGCCTGCTGGCCGGTGGCCTGCTCACCGAGTACCTGAACTGGCGCTGGGTGTTCTTTGTCAACGTGCCGATCGCGATCCTGATCGCGATAGCCGCGCCGCGCTACATCGCCGAGTCCGAGCGCCACCCGGGCCGCTTCGACCTGCCCGGCGCGCTCACCTCGACACTCGGCCTGGTCGGCCTGGTCTACGGATTCATCCGGGCTGCCTCGGACGGCTGGTCGGACGGCATCACGATCGGCTCCTTCGCGGCCGGCGCGATCCTGCTCGCGGCCTTCCTCGTGGTGGAGAGCCGCACCGACCAGCCGATCACCCCGATGCACCTGTTCGCCGACCGGAACCGCACCGGCGGCCTGGTGATGATGCTCTGCCTGGCCGCGGCCATGTTCGGCATCTTCTTCTACGTCGTGCTGTTCGTGCAGGGTCCGCTCGGCTACAGCCCACTGAAGGCCGGCGTCTCCTTCCTCCCGATCAGCGTCGCGATCATCATCGCCGCGCAGATCGCCTCCAACCTCCAGGCCAAGTACGGCCCGAAGCCCTTCATGGCGGGCGGCGCACTGCTGGTCACCGTCGGGCTCGGCTGGCTGACCCAGATGAGCAAGGACAGCGGCTACCTGGACGGGGTGCTCGGCCCCACGGTGGTGTTCGGCTTCGGCATGGGTCTGATCTTCGTCCCGGTGATGCTGCTCTCCGTCGCCGGTGTCCCGGGCGAGGAGACCGGCGCCGCCTCCGGCCTCCTCAACTCGATGCAGCAGATCGGCGGTTCGCTCGGCCTGTCGATCCTGACCACGGTCTTCGCGCACTACGCCACGACGGAAGCCACCGCGCAGCTGCCGAAGTTCATGGAGAGCGCGACGCCGGAGCAGCTGGCCTACCTCCAGCAGCACCACGAGTTCCCGCCGGGCACGGACGCCGCCAACACCGTGCTCACCCAGGGCATTTCGCACGGCTTCATCGTGGGCGCCGCGCTCGCGGCGGTCGCCCTGCTCGTCGCGGTCTTCGCGATCAAGGCCAAGGCCGGCGACCTGCCGAGCGGCTCCTCCGCCGTCGCGATGCACTGACACCGTCACGGCAGTCCGACGCCGTCACGATGCGGCGACACCGCGGCCCGCGGCCCGCGACCCGCGACCCCGGCCGCGACACCGCGACACCGCGACACCGCGCGACAAGCCACAGCCAGGCCAACAAGCCGCCGCAGGACACAGGGCCGGCCGGGAGCAGCACGCTCCCGACCGGCCCTGCCGCCGTCCGCGGGCCCCCACCCCGGTCGTCCTACCTGTCCTCGTACGCCAGCCTCGCCCAGTCGCAGGCCGTGCGGCCGGGCGCCGTCGAGCCCATCAGCGGCCGCTCCGCCAGGATCTCCCGGGCCCGGGCGGCCGCCAGGTTGGTCGCGTACCAGGGCTTCGACGCTCCGCCCACGCCCTGACCGATCAGCTGCAGCGCACAGCTCCGCTGCGGCTCGGGGAGCCGGTCCAGGGCGGGCACCGCGTCCGCCGCGAGCCGGCGGACGTTGCGCAGGTCGATCGCCGCGGTGTGCGGGTCGGTCCGCAGCGCCCGCTCGTACCGGGTGACGTTCTGCTCGGCGACGATCGCGTCCGGACCCATCAGGCCGTAGACCGCGACGGTGAGCATCCCGCTGAGGACGACGACGCGCGGCAGCCAGCCGGTGCGGCGGGTCAGCCCTGCCGCGATCAGCAGCAGGAAGACGGCGCCCAGCCAGACCTCGACCACCAGCACCCAGAGCCGCAGCCGGGTGAGCCCGGAGGCGTCCACGTAGAACCACATCCGGCCGAGCGCCGAGGCGACCACGGCCAGCGCCAGCAGGCAGAGCAGCCCGAGCAGGATCCGCGCCATCCGGCGGTCGGCCGCGGTGCTGCGCGGCGCCCACCGCTTGGCGACCGCCACCACGACCAGCGTGAGCACGGTGATCACGCTCAGCTGCCAGAAGCCCTGCCGGGCGTACGCGGAGCGGCTCATCCCGGTGTTGCTCAGCACGGCATCCGCACCGCCCAGCACCACCACGGCCTGGATCACGGCGAAGACGCCGAACATCAGGTTGAGCGCGACCAGCGGCAGCGCCCACTCCAGCCGGCGCCGCTCCCGGCCCGGCCGGATCACCGTACGGTCCCAGCGGCGCGGGCCGGCGGCCATGTGCGCGAAGCCCAGCGCGGTCGCCGCCCCGAGCACGAACAAGGCACCGCGCCCCGGGAGTTGGTCGAGGTCGAGGTCCGGACTGAGGCTGCCCAGCAGGTCCGCCATGGCGGCGTCGGCGCTGGCGAACAGCAAGCCGAAGACGATCAGCAGGCCGGCGGCGACCGCAATCGCCTTGAGCACCGGGACGATCCGGCCGCGGCCGGGCAGGTTCCGCCGGTCCACGCTCTCCCAGACCCAGACCACCGAGGGCACCAGCTGCCACGGGATGCCGGGCAGCGCGAGCAGCACACCCGCCCAGCGACGGCCGCCGTGCAGGGCCAGCGAGGCCAGCGCGAGCGCGCCGACGGCGGCCAGCACGCCGGGCCAGGAGGCGTCCCAGCAGGCCGGAACGGCGAGCAGGGCGAGGGCGAGCAGGCTCCACGCCGCCGTCCAGGGCCGGATCCGGCGACCGGCCGCCCGGGCGGTGACCCCTGCCCCGACGGCGACGGCGGCGCCGAGCACCAGCAGGTTGGGCCCCAGGCCGTCGAAGAGCAGCCAGGCCGTCAGCAGGCCGGTGAGCAGGGCCGCCAGGGCGACCCCGGGCGTGGCCGCCGCCCGGCGTTCGGGGTCGCTGCGGCGCAGCCACGCACCGGTCGAGGGCGCGGGCGCACCGGGAACCCGGTCCGGGCCCGGCCGCCCTTGCCGACCCTGCGGTCCCTGCGGCCCCTGCGGCCCGGGGCCCGTCGCACGGTACGGGCCGTACGGGTCGTACGCGTCATAGGAGTTGTGCGGCTCAGTCGGGCCGGCCGCCCCGGCCTCCTCGGTCGCCCCGGACAGGCCCGGCACCCCGGTCGCCCCCGGCACCCCGGTCGCCCCCGGAACCTCGGACGTCCCCTGCGGCTCGGTCGAACCGGTGGAGCCGGGCAAGCCGGGCGAGCCGGGCAAGCCAGATGAACCGGGCGAATCGGACGTGGCAGGAACGGACGGACCAGACATGAGTCCCCCTCAGTGGTCGGCGGGCATGCGGCGGCCACCCGTCGGGCGGTCCACCGGCGGGCGCTCCCGGCGCCCCGGCCGCTGCCGACTGTAGACCATTCTGAACAGGTTCAAAAGTCAGCTCTGAACGCGTTCAGAACGCCCTCACCACCAAGGACTCCCCCGCTACCCCTTCACCGACCCGGCCAGCAGCCCGCGAACGAAGTACCGCTGGAGACTGAAGAAGACGATCAGCGGCACGACGATCGACAGGAACGCCCCGGCCGTCAGCAGCTCCCAGCGCCCGCCGAGCGAACCGGACAGCTGCGCCAGCCGCACCGTCATCGGCGCCACCTCCGGCGTGCCGCCCGCGAAGGTCAGCGCCACCAGCAGGTCGTTCCAGACCCACAGGAACTGAAAGATCGCGAACGAGGCCAGCGCCGGAGTGCACAGCGGCAGCACGATGGAGCGGAAGATCTTGAAGTGCGAGGCGCCGTCCACCACCGCGGCCTCCATCAGGTCGCGCGGCAGCTGGGCGATGAAGTTGTGCAGCAGGAACACCGCCAGCGGCATCGCGAACATGGTGTGCGCCAGCCAGACCGGCGCGTAGCTGCCCTTCAGGTCCACCGCCGGAATCAGCGTCAGCGCGCCCAGGTGCGCGCCGCCGGCGAACAGCCTCAGCAGCGGGATCAGCGCCATCTGGAGCGGCACCACCTGGAGCGCGAACACCGTGAAGAAGACCGCGTCGCTCCCCCGGAACCGCACCCAGGCCAGCGCGTACGCCGCCATCGCCGCCAGTGCCAGCGGGAAGACCGTCGCCGGGATGCTGATCGCCAGCGAGTTGACCAGGAAGGGCATCAGGCCGGTGGAGACCCCGGATCCGCCCTCGAACAGCACCGAGTGGTAGTTGCCGAGGCCGAGGTCGGGGTGGAGGAAGGCGTTCCACCAGCCGCTGGCGGTCACGTCCTGCTTGGGCCGCAGCGAGGTCACCAGCAGACCCAGCGTCGGGATCGTCCAGAGCACCGTCATCGCGATCACGAACACCGAGGCCAGCGGACTGCTGAAGGCCTTCCGCACCGGCCGCACCGCACCGGCCGGTCGCACCGCCCCCTCCGACCGCACCGCCTTCGCCGTCCCCTCCCGGCCGTCCGTCCCGGTCACCGGACCTCACGCTCCTTCCGCAGCTGCAGGATGTTGTAGGCCACCAGCGGCAGCACCGCGAGGAAGAGGAGCACCGCGAGGGCGCTGCCCCGCCCGGAGTTGAACTGCACGAAGGACTGCGAGTACATCTCGTTGGCCAGCACCTGGGTGCCGAAGTTGCCGCCGGTCATGGTGCGGACGATGTCGAAGGCCTTCAGGGTGATGATCATGACGGTGGTCAGGACGACCATCACCGTGGTGCGGATCATCGGCACGGTGACGTACCAGAACAGCCGCACCCCGCTCGCGCCGTCCAGCCGGGCCGCCTCCACGACCTCGTCCGGGATCGCCTTGATCGCCGCCGACAGCACCACCATCGCGAAGCCGGTCTGCACCCAGACCATCACTGCCATCAGCAGGAAGGTGTTCAGCGGCTGCGAGAGCAGCCAGTTCGGCGGATCGTCCCAGCCCACCGCGACGGCGAGCTGGCTGAGCAGGCCGATCTGCGGCTGGCCCGGACCGCGCGACTCGTAGACGAACTTGAAGATGATCGACGCGCCGACCAGCGAGATCGCCATCGGCATGAAGATCAGCGACTTGTACACCGACTGGCCGCGCATCCGGTCCACCAGCAGCGCCAGCACCAGCCCCAGCCCGGTCGCCGCCAACGGCGCGGCCACCAGCCAGAGCAGCGTGTTGACCAGCACCTTCTGCACCGAGTCGGAGGTGAAGGCCCAGCCGAAGTTCTCACCGCCGACGAACCGGGTGCCGTCGTCGTTCTGAAGGCTGAGGTAGACCGTGCGGACCAGCGGCACGACCAGGCCGACGGCCAGCAGCAGCACCGCCGGGCCGAGGAACACCGCGACCGCCAGCGGACGGGCCAGGCGGCCCCGGGCCCGGCCGGCGACCAGGAAGACCACCAGCAGGATGCCGAGGAAGCCGGCGACGGCGCCGAAGGTGTTGCCGAACTTGACCGCCGCGTCGTTCCAGGTGCCGGCCGCCAGTCTCTCGGCGACCAGCCCGTCGGCGGCCAACCGGTCCGCGGCCAGCTCGGCGGCGGGTGACGGGAATCCGGGTACGGACATGGCTGTGCGTCCCTTCGGGCGTGGTGGGAAGGGGGCGGGCGGTGCGGGTGGGTGGCCCCGCACCGCCCTCGACAGGTAGTCCCAGTGCGCCGGCAGCGGACCGGCGCCTCGGCTACTGCGGCCAGGCGGCGTCGATGTCGGCGGCGGTCTTCTGGATCGACTGCCCCTCGGCGAACCAGGCGGTCAGCGACTTCCACTCCTGCCCGGCGCCCACGGCGGCCGGCATCAGGTCGGAGCCGTCGAAGCGGAAGGTCGCCGACGGGTCGGTCAGCGCCTCGGCCGACAGCTTGTCGATCGGGTCGGTGTAGAGGCCCTTGTCCACGCCCTGGTTGGCCGAGACCCAGCCGCTCGCGGTCTTCACCCGGCTGCTCGCCCAGGCGGAGCTGGACAGGTAGTTCTGCACCGCCTGCACCTCGGGCCGACCGGAGAAGGCCGCCAGGAACTCGCCGCCGCCCTCGACCGGATTGGCGATCGACGGGTTCACCGCGGGCAGGTGGAAGGCGAAGACGTCCCCGTCCGGGCCGACCTTGGTGCCCTTGGGCCACTGCGCCTCGTAGAAGGAGGCCTGCTGGAGCAGCATGCACTTGCCGCTCAGGATCGGGGTGCCCGCGTCCTGGAAGGTGGTGGTGGCGATCGACTTCACGTCGCCGAAGCCCGCGTTGACCCAGGCCGGGTTCTGCATCCAGTCGGCGACCGTCTTCATCGCGGTGGTGATCTTCGGGTCGGAGAACTTCACCTGGTGGCCGACCCACTGGTCGTACACCTCGCCGCCGTACGAGCCGAGCACCACCTCCTCCAGCCAGTCGGTGGCCGGCCAGCCGGTGGCCGTTCCGGAGGCGATGCCGCCGCACCACGGCTTGGCGCCGCCCGCCTTGGCGATCCGGTCGCTGAGCGCCATCAGGTCGGCCCAGGTCTTGGGCGCCTCGTAGCCGGCCGCCTTGAAGGCCTTCGGCGAGTACCAGACCAGGGACTTCATGTTGGCGCTCATCGGGGCCGCGTAGAACGTGCCGTTGACCGATCCGTAGGTCTTCCAGATCGGGCTCCACTTGTCCTGGTTGGCGACGGTCTGGGCGGGCGGCTTCACCACCTTGCCGCTCTTCACCATCTGCGCCAGCAGACCCGGCTGCGGGATGATCGCGAAGTCCGGGGCGTTGCCCCCGGAGACCCGGACCGGCAGCTGGGACTCGAAGTCGTTCGAGCCCTCGTAACTGATCTTGATCCCGGTGCACTTGCCGAACTCGGCCCAGGACTTCTCCAGGTTGTCCGACTCCGGGCTCAGGATCGAGGCGAACATCGTCACCGTGGTACCCGCGTGTCCGGCGTACGGCTGGTACGCGGCGCAGTCGCCGGACAGCGACGCGGCCGATCCGCCACCGCCACCGCCCGAACCGCCGGAGCTGTTGGAACAGGCCGCGGTCAGCGCCAGCGCCGCCACCAGGGCGGCCGCGGCGACCGGACGACGGCGGTAATCCGGGTGCTGCGCGGTCGGATTGAGGGTCAATGCGGTTCTCCTCGCCAGGGCGTGCTGCCGACGGTGGGCTGAACGACATCGCGCTGTACCGGAGATGGGCCCGCAAGGGATCACGGACAAAGGATCAGGGGCGGGGATCAGGGACGGGGATCGCGGACGGGATCACGGGCGAGCCGCGTCCGGACTGATCGAAGACGTTAACGCAGCCGCCGCCCCTCGCCAAGGTCCACGTTCGACCTTCACGAGCCGGTGTCCCGACCGTGACCCGCGACCAGGCGTTTCCCGGGCCGCCGCCACCAGAAGTCGAAGGCCCCGACCGGAAATCCGGACGGGGCCGAGGACATGACGTTGCATCAGGTCAGAACAGGCGGACCGGCAGCTCCCGCAGGCTGTTCACCACCAGCGAGGGGCTCGGCCGCAGCTCGGCGTCCGGCACCGCGAGCGACAGCCCCGGGAAGCGCTCGAACAGTGCGGGCAGCGCGACCCCCGCCTCCAGCCGGGCCAGCGGGGAGCCCGGGCAGACGTGCGGGCCGTGCCCGAAGGACAGGTGACGGGCCGGGTCCCGGGTGAGGTCGAAGACCTCGGCCGTCACCCCGTGCTGGAGCGGGTCGCGACCGATCGCGTTGTACGAGACCAGCACCGGCTCACCCGCCGGGATCACCACCTCGCCCACCGGGATGTCCTGTGCGGCGAACCGGAACAGGAAGTTGCTGGTCGGCGGCGTCCAGCGGAGCGACTCCTCCACCACCGCGTCCCAGGACACCCGGCCCGAGCGCACCAGCTCCAACTGGTCCGGGTGGGTCAGCAGCGCCCGCACCGCGTTGCCGATCAGGTTCACCGTGGTCTCGTGGCCGGCCGCGATGATCACCCGCAGGGTGGCCGCGGCCTCCGCGTCGGTCAGCGCCCCGCCCTCGGTGTCGGCCGCCAGCAGCACACTCGCCAGGTCCTCGCCGGGAGCCGAACGGCGCTGCGCCACCAGGCCGTTGACGAAGGCGTTCAGCGCGGCGACGGTCGCCTGGATGCCCTCCGGGTTCGGCTTGATGCCGAAGAACCGCTCGTACAGGTCGCGCAGCAGGCCGTGGTCCGACTCGGGAACGCCCAGCAGCGAGCAGATCACCGTCATCGGCAGCGGGAAGGCGAAGGCCGTCTTCAGGTCCACCACCGGCTCGCCCGTCGCCAGGGCGTCCAGCAGCGCGTGGGTGATCTCCTCGACGCGCGGACGCATCAGCTCCACCCGGCGCGGGGTGAAGGCCTGCGCGACCAGCGCCCGCAGCCGGCGGTGCTCGGCGCCGTCCGTGGTCACCATGCTCGGGCCGGGCACCGCCAGACCGATCAGCGGCCAGGTCTTCGGCACCTCGCCACGCTGGTACGCCGCCCAGTGCGCGGCGTCCTTCACCAGCCGGGCGTCGGTCAGCAGGTCGCGCGCGGCGGCGTGCTGCGTGACCGCCCAGGCGGCGACCCCACCGGGCAGCTCGACCGGCACCACCGGGCCGGCGGCCCGCAGCAGCGCGCCCTCGGCCGCGTTGTCACGGGCCAGCGGGTCGAGGACGATTCGGGCCGGGGCAGCGGTCATCGACAACTCTCTTTCGAACAGCGGGTGTTGAATGATCAGGCCGGGTGGCCCGGGGTGAACGAGACCGGCAGCGCCACCAGCCCCCGCACCCAGGCCGACGGCCGCCACACCAGCGCGTGCTCGGCCACCGCCAGCCGAAGGTCCGGCAGCCGGTCGAGCAGCACCTCGATCGCGGTGGTGGCGATCACCTCGGCCGCCTCCTGCGCCGGGAACGGGCAGCCGTGCTCGCCGTACGAGTAGCTCATGTGCGCCCGGTTCCCCTCCGCCGGGCGGCCGTCCGGCTGCCGGACCGCCGGATCGGCGTTGGCCCCGGCGAAGCCCAGCAGGACCATGTCCCCCTCGGCGATCCGCTGGCCGCCCAGCTGGGTGTCACGGACCGCCCAGCGGCCGGCGAAGATCTGGGTCGGGGTGTCCTCCCAGAGCGCCTCGTTCAACGCCTGGCTGATGCTGCGCCGGCCGCCGGCCAGCGAGGCGGCGAACCGCTCGTCTGTGAGCATCAGCCGCAGCGCGTTGGAGATCCAGTACGAGCTCGGCTGGTGGCCGGCGATCAGCAGCACCCGCAGGTCGCGCGTCACCTCGTCGTGGGTCAGCCCGGCCGGGTGCGCCAGCATCCGCGAGGCGATGTCGGCGCCGGGGTACTCCGCCTTCTCCTCGACCAGCGCGAGCATCAGCTCCAGGAGCCGCTGGGCGCCGGCCGGCGCGTCCGGGCCGCCGTCCAGCATCGCCAGCAGCGCCGCGATCAGCTGCGGCGCCTGCTCCTCGTCCAGGCCGAGCACCCGGCACAGCACCAGCAGCGGCATCCGGTGCGCGTACTCGGCGACCAGATCGGCCTCGCCGCGCCCGGCGAACTCGTCGATCAGCCGGTCGGCGATCTCCTCGGCGTGCTTGCGCAGCTCGTACGGGTCGATCCCGGCCAGCGCGTCGGTGACCGCGCGCGAACGCCGGACGTGCTCCTCGCCCTCGGCGTAGAGGATCGACGGCACGGGCGCCATCATCGGCTTCAGCGACCAGTCGGCGGGCAGCGTCTCCCAGGCGTGCCAGCGGCTGGAGTCACGGCCGAACAGCTGCGGCCGGCCGGTCACCTGCTGGAGCTCGCGGTAGCCGATGACCAGCCAGGCTGGCACGCCGCCGGCCAGCTCGACCGGGGCGACCGGGCCGTGCGCGGCGCGCAGCTCGCGGTAGAGCTGGGACGGGTCGGTCTGGAAGCGCGGCCCGTACAGCGGCGTGGCGCCGGCGTGCGCCGGGCAGCCCGGGGGCGGGGTGGCGGCGGGCTCGGTCACGGGGTGCTCTCCTCGTAGATCACGGTGCGGGACCCTGCCCGGGCGGGCTCCTCGGCCCCGGCGGCAACGGCCCGAGCGGCCCCGCCGGTCAGGAACCCCTCGTCGGCCCCGGCCAGGGCGGCCAGGTGGTGGACCAGGGCGATCAGCACCTGCTTGCCGGACTCGCGGTCGCGCGCGTCGCAGTCCACCAGCGGTACCCCGGCCGGCAGGTCCAGCGCCTCACGGACCTGCTCCAGAGTGTGGCCGGGCTCGCCGAAGTTGTTGCGGGCCACGATGAACGGCGTGCCGTGGTGCTCCAGCCGGTCGATCGCGTACCAGGAGTCCTCCAGCCGCCGGGTGTCCACCAGGACGACCGCGCCCAGGGCGCCGCTGAACAGCCGGTCCCAGAGGAACCAGAAGCGCTCCTGGCCGGGCGCGCCGAACAGGTACAGCACCTGGCGCTCGGAGAGGGTGATCCGGCCGAAGTCGAAGGCGACCGTGGTGGAGCGCTTGCCCCAGGCGCCGGCCGGGTCGATGCCCTCGCCCGCCCTGGTCATCACCTCTTCGGTGTTCAGCGGGCGGATCTCACTGACCGAGCCGACCAGGGTGGTCTTGCCCACCCCGAAGCCGCCGACCACGACGATCTTCAGCGCGTTGTCGGCCGTCGCCCGCAGCGGGGTGCGCGCACCAGCGGGCCGGACGCCGGCGTCAGCAGCGGCAGCGGCAGCGGCAGCGGCAGCGGCAACGGCAACGGCAACGGCAACGGCAACGGCGTCGGCGTCGGCGTCGGTGTCGGTGTCGGTGTCGGTGTCGGTGTCGGCAGCGGCGTCCCACGCATCAGAGCCGTTGGAGGCCATGCAGCACCTGCTTCAGCGTGTCGAGGTCGGGCAGCCGGGCCTTGTTCGGCGCGAACCGGGGATGGCGGGCGGTGACCGCCCCGGACTCCAGCAGGTCGCCGAGCAGGATCTTCACCACCGAGACGGGCAGCGCCAACTCCGCCGCCACCTCCACGACGGCGGTCGGGGCCTCGCACATCCGCAGGATCCGGGCGTGCTCCGACTGCATCCCGGGCGCCGGCTGCCGCTCGGCGACGATCAGGGTGACGAGGTCGAAGGCGTTCTCCGGCGCCCGGCTTCGGCCCCGGGTGATGGTGTAGAGGCGGTCCGGGTCGTCGTCACGGCCCGGCAGCACCGGCCCGGCAGTCATATGCCGGCGCTCTCTTGCGCGGCGGCCTCGCCCTCCGCCTCCCGGGCGGGCGCGCTGAGGTGGACCCCGATCTGCTCGATCAGGCCGTGCATGTTGTGGCCGATCACGCCGACGTCCGCGTCGTCGTCCGTGACCACCGCGAGGTGCGCGCCCTCACCGGCTGCCACGATGCACAGGATGCCGCCGTGGAACTCGGTCATCGACTGCCGCACACCGCCGCTGCCGTCGCCGAACTCGATGGAGGCGCCATGTGCCAGGCTCTGCAGGCCGGAGGCGATGGCGGCCAGCTGGTCGGCCTGGTCGGTGCTCAGCCCGGCGGTGTGGCAGAGCTTGAGGCCGTCGGCGGAGAGGACCAGGGCGTGCCGGGTGCCGGGGGTCGCCGCCAGCAGGTTCTCCAACAGCCAGTCGAGGTCGCGGTCGGTGGCACTGCTCATCAGGTGTCCTTCTCGGTGACGGGGGAAGCGTCGGGCATGGTGTCGGGATCCGTGGTCGGCGCCCCGGCGGAGGGCTGCTCGGCCCCCGCGGGACGGGCGGCGGCCCGGCGGAACGCGCCGAACCGGGCGGCCGCGCCGACCGCGTCGGTGCTCACGGCCTTCGCGGTCCGGGCCGTCGCGGGGGCGCTGGTCGCCAGCGTCTGTCCGCGCCGGCGCTGCGGCAGGCCGCTGTCGGTCATCCGGGCGGGCGCGGCCGGCAGGGCGGGCGCGGTGGGCGTCTGCGTCCCGGTGGCGGTCGGTGTCCCGGCCGGGGTCCGCTGCGCGGAGGGCGCCGGAGGCAGGGAGACGGGTGCGGGGCGCGCCGAGGTGAGCGCGGGGCGCGCGGTCTCCACCGGCGGCTTCTGCGCCGGGGCGGACGCCTGGACGGGCGCCGGGGCGGCGGTCGGCACCGGGTGCGTGACGAGCCGCGGCGGGATCAGCATCACCACGCCGGTGCCGCCGCGCGCCGACGGCCGGAAGGAGATCTGCAGCCCGTGCTTGCGCGCCAGCACGCCGACCACCGCGAGCCCCAGCCGGGTACCGGCGGAGAGCGTGGTGAGGTCCAGCGGCTCGGCGCAGACGGCCCGCTCGGCCCGGCGCAGCCAGCTGTCGCTCAGCCCCAGCCCGCTGTCCTCGACGGTGACCACCAGCCCGGCCGGCACCTCCTCGACGTAGACGTGCACCTCGGCCGGCGGGGCGGAGAAGTTGGTGGCGTTGTCCAGCAGTTCGGCCAGCGCGTGCATCACGCCCTCGGCCGCGTACCCGGCGACCGCGGCGGTGCTGGCGTTGTGCAGCCGCACCCGCTGGTAGGCGCCGATCCGGCCGAGCGCGCCGCGCAGCACCGACTCCACCGCGATCGGCTTGGCCCAGCGGCGGCCCGAGCGAGCGCCGGTGAGCACCGCGATGCTGTCGGCCATCCGGCCCGCCTGGGCGGTCGAGTGGTCCAGGCTCAGCAGGTCGCCGAGGACCTCCTCGTCGTGCCGGTGCTGCATCTCGCGCAGCTCGGCGTGCATGCTCGTGGCCAGCGCCTGGACCCGCCCGGCGGCGGTCGCGCAGACGGCCAGGGCGGCTGCCCGCAGCCGCTCGCCGCGGCCGATCTCCTCGCTGACGGCGCGCAGCAGCGCGTACTGGGGGTGCTTGCGGTGGACGGCCAGCGCGCTGTCCACCGCGGCGCCGGCCCGCAGCTTCGCCACCACCTCGGGCAGCACGCCCTCGACGATCCGGGCCAGCTCGGCGCGTTCCGACTCGGCCCGGTCCCGCTCCGTCTGTGCCCCGGCCCGCTCGGCGTCCAGTTCGGCCCGCAGCCGGGCCAGTTCGGTGTGCGCGGCGGTGACGTCCGTCTCGGCGCGGGCCTGCTCGGCGCGGGCGGCGTCCCGCTCGGCGAGCGCGGCGGCGGTACGGTCGGCGGCGGCCGTCTCGGCCTGCCGGGCCGTGCCCGCGGCGACCAGCGCGGCCCGGGTCTCCTCGTGCTGAGTGGCCAGTTCCTCGGTCAGCCCGCGGGCGCGCTCCGCACCGGTCGAGGCGAGGCCGACGGCGATCAGCCAGAGCACCGTGACGGCAACCACCGCGAGGGCGGTGAGCGGCTGGTGCGCGCCGAACGCCCGGACAACGCCGACCGGCGCGGCGACCAGCGCCAGCAGCACGGCGGCCGCGGTCAGAGCGACGGTGCGCGGCGCGGGCCGTCGGCGCGATCGGCCGTCGGGGCTGGTGGCTTCTCTCATCGGTGCGGTCCTCGGCAACGTCGGCGGGCGGCGGCGCGGGCGGCGGGTCGGCGACGGTCGCGGCCGCCGACGGCTGGGTCGGGCGCATACCGGACCGCCCGGCGACGTCATGAAACGTCTCCGGGCGTCTGATCGGTTCACGCTTTCGGCCGATCATATCGATTCAGACATAGGCCTCAAGTGGCCAGTTGACGGCCAATCTCCTGCTTTCACACCGTCCACACCACACTGCGACACTGCCGACGCCCACTCGCGTGCCACGGTTCACACCCCGGTGGCCGGCCCTATCGGCCGCCGAACCGTCGTTCCAGCGCCTCCTCGAAGGTCCCCCGGCCCACCGCCCGGTCCGGCGTCAGGTTGCCGCCCGCCCGAAACCCGCGGCCGGCCGCACCCGGCACGCGCAGCGTCAGCAGCAGCCGGCGCCTGCCCGCCGCCCGCAGGTAGGCCTCGGCCAGCTCCCGGTACGACCGCACCTGCGGGCCGCCCACCTCCGGCGCGAAGCCGGCCGGTTCCTCCCCCACCAGGTCCGCGACGGCCGCCGCCACCTCCCGCACGTCCACCGGCTGGCACGCCGTCCCGCTCAGCACCGGGAAGACCGGCAGCTTGACGGAGGCGTCGAAGAACCTCAGCACCAGGTCGTGGAACTGCGTCGCCCGCAGCACCGTCCAGCCCAGCCCCGACTCCCGCACCACCCGCTCACAGGCGAGCTTCGTGGTGTAGTACGCGATCGGCACCCGGTCGATCCCGACGATCGACACGTACACCAGGTGCCGCACCCCGGCCTCCCGGGCCCGCGCCACCAGCGTCCGGACCCCGGCCAGGTCCTCCTTCTTCTGGGTGGTCGCGCAGTCCACCACCACCTCGACCCCGGCCGTCGCCTCCGCGATCCCGGCGCCGCTCACCAGATCGCCGACCACCCACTCGACCCCGTCGCCCCCGTCCCGCGCCCGCCGGCTCAGCCCCCGCACCACCACCCCGCGCGCCACCAGCAGCCGCACCACCTCCCGCCCGAGCGTCCCCGTCGCCCCGGTCACCAGCATCGTTCCCATCGCCGCACCACTCCTTCTCGGCAGAACCCGTCACCCCCTACGGACCGGACACCACCCCCGAACGTGACATCGGCAGTCCCGGGAACACGAAAAAGGCGGGGCGAGGACCGTGAAGTCCTCGCCCCGCCTCAGGTTTTCACCTCATCGGGTGAAACCGGGGTCGAGCGTGATCAGCTGCAGCCGCTGGTGGAGCCGCAGCCCTCGCAGAGGTAGCAGCTGCCGGCGCGGCGCATCTTGGTGCCGCAGGAGAAGCAGAGCGGGGCGTCGGCGTTGAGGCCGAGCTGGATCTCCATCAGCTCCGTGGAGTTGTGGGCCTGCTTCGGGGCCGCCTTGGGCGCCTCGACGGCCGGGGCCGGGATCGCGGCCGCAGCCGGCCTGGCGGCGACCGGGGCGGACTGGGCGAGCGACTCGGTGTCGAGCTCCTCGGCCTCCAGCGGCTCGTACGAGCCCGTCTCCAGGTGGCGCTGGCGCTCCTCGACGGAGTGGATGCCGAGCGCCGAGCGGGTCTCGAACGGCAGGAAGTCGAGCGCCAGGCGGCGGAAGATGTAGTCGACGATCGACTGCGCCATCCGCACGTCCGGGTCGTCGGTCAGGCCGGCCGGCTCGAAGCGCATGTTGGTGAACTTCGAGACGTAGGTCTCCAGCGGCACGCCGTACTGGAGGCCGACCGAGACGGCGATGGAGAAGGCGTCCATCATGCCCGCGAGGGTCGAGCCCTGCTTGGACATCTTCAGGAAGACCTCGCCCAGACCGTCGTCCGGGTAGGAGTTGGCGGTCATGTAGCCCTCGGCGCCACCGACCGTGAAGGAGGTGGTGATGCCCGGGCGGCCCTTGGGCAGACGCTTGCGGACCGGGCGGTACTCGACCACCTTCTCGACCGCGGCGGGGGCCTCGGCCTGCGCGGCCTTCTCCTCGGCGTCCTTCTTCTTGGCCGAGAGCGGCTGGCCGACCTTCGAGTTTTCGCGGTAGATGGCGAGCGCCTTGACGCCCGTCTTCCACGCCTCGAAGTAGATCTCCTCGACGTCCTCGACGGTCGCGGCGGCCGGCATGTTCACGGTCTTGGAGATGGCGCCGGAGATCCAGGGCTGGATCGCGGCCATCATCCGCACGTGGCCCATCGGCGAGATGGAGCGTTCGCCCATGGCGCAGTCGAACACCTCGTAGTGCTCGGCCTTCAGGCCCGGCGCGTCCACCACGTTGCCGTGCTCGGTGATGTGGGCGACGACCGCCTCGATCTGCTCGTCCTGGTAGCCGAGGCGCTTGAGGGCGCGCGGGACGGTGCCGTTGACGATCTGCATCGAGCCGCCGCCGACCAGCTTCTTGAACTTGACCAGGGCCAGGTCGGGCTCGACGCCGGTGGTGTCGCAGTCCATCATCAGGCCGATGGTGCCGGTCGGGGCGAGCACCGAGGCCTGGGCGTTGCGGAAGCCGTTCTGCGCACCGACGCGCAGCACGTCCTGCCAGGTCTTGTTGGCGGCCAGCCAGACCGGGGCGTCCAGGTCGTCGTGGGAGACGGCGTCCAGCGAGGCGTCGGCGTGCTGCTTCATGACCTGCTGGTGCGGGGCCGCGTTGCGGGCGTAGCCGTCGTACGGGCCGACCACACCGGCGAGTTCGGCGCCGCGGCGGTAGGCGGTGCCGGTCATCAGCGAGGTGATGGCGCCGGCCAGGGCGCGGCCGCCCTCGCTGTCGTAGGCGTGGCCGGTGGCCATCAGCAGGGCGCCGAGGTTGGCGTAGCCGATGCCGAGCTGGCGGTAGGCGCGGGTGGTCTCGCCGATCTTCTCGGTGGGGAAGTCCGCGAAGCAGATGGAGATGTCCATCGCGGTGATGACCAGCTCGACGACCTTGGCGAAGGTCGCCGCGTCGAACGAGTCGTCGTCGCGCAGGAACTTCATCAGGTTCAGCGAGGCGAGGTTGCAGCTGGAGTTGTCCAGGTGCATGTACTCGGAGCAGGGGTTGGACGCGTTGATGCGGCCGGACTCCGGGCAGGTGTGCCAGTGGTTGATGGTGGTGTCGTACTGGATTCCGGGGTCGGCGCAGGCCCAGGCGGCCTCGGCCATCCTGCGGAACAGCTTCTTCGCGTCGACGGTCTCGATGACCTCGCCGGTCATCCGGGCGCGCAGGCCGAATTCGGTGCCGTTCTCGACGGCGGTCATGAATTCGTCGTTGACGCGGACCGAGTTGTTGGCGTTCTGGTACTGGACGGAGGCGATGTCGTCCCCGCCGAGGTCCATGTCGAAGCCCGCGTCGCGCAGGGCGCGGATCTTCTCCTCCTCCTTCACCTTGGTCTCGATGAAGGCCTCGACGTCCGGGTGGTCCACGTCGAGGACGACCATCTTGGCCGCGCGGCGGGTGGCGCCGCCGGACTTGATGGTGCCGGCCGAGGCGTCGGCGCCGCGCATGAAGGAGACCGGGCCGGAGGCGTTGCCGCCGGAGGAGAGCAGTTCCTTGGAGGAGCGGATCCGGGAGAGGTTGAGGCCGGCGCCGGAGCCGCCCTTGAAGATCATGCCCTCTTCCTTGTACCAGTCGAGGATCGACTCCATGGAGTCGTCGACGGACAGGATGAAGCAGGCGCTGACCTGCTGGGGCTGCTTGGTGCCGACGTTGAACCAGACCGGCGAGTTGAAGCTGAACACCTGGTGGAGGAGGGCGTGCGTCAGCTCGTGTTCGAAGATCTCGGCGTCGTCCTTGGTGGCGAAGTAGCCGTGCTTCTCACCGGCGGCGCGGTAGGTGAGCACCACGCGGTCGATGATCTGCTTCAGGCTCCACTCGCGCTGCGGGGTGCCGACGGCGCCGCGGAAGTACTTGGACGTGACGATGTTGACGGCGTTGACCGACCAGAAGTCGGGGAACTCGACGCCGCGCTGCTCGAAGTTGATCGAGCCGTCGCGCCAGTTGGTCATGACGACGTCACGCCGCTCCCAGCGGACCTCGTCGTACGGGTGCACGCCAGGAGTGGTGTAGATGCGCTCCATCGGGAGGCCGCCCTTCGGCGCCTTGGCGCCCTTGACCGCGGCCTTCTCGGACTTCGACCCGCGCGCGGAACCGCTCGTGGTGTCTGTCACTTCTCGCTCCTCCTCCTGGGCAAACGCCCGAAGTGCCCTGAAAAGTCCGGGCACTGCTGGTTCGTTCTTCCGGTGTGCGGGCAGGCGGAGACCTTGCCTGCTTACGCACGGTTTGTAGTGTTCTGCGCCCCGTTTTCGGGCACGCGTGGGCCCTGCGGGGCCATGGTGGTGCGACGGGGCCCGCCCGGGACCCGGTGCCGGCGCCCGCTAGGGCGCGGCGGCGGAGACGGACACGGGGGTGTCGTCCGCCTCGGGGGCGCGGGGCCGTTCGACGCGGAGTTCCGCGATGGCGGCCTCGAAGTCCTCAAGTCCGTCGTACGCCTGGTACACGGAGGCGAAGCGCAGGTAGGCGACCACGTCGAGCTCCTTGAGCGGGCCGAGTATGGCCAGCCCCACGTCGTGGGTGGTCAGCTCGGCGTTGCCGCTGGCACGCACGCACTCCTCGACCCGCTGCCCGAGCTGGGCCAGCGCGTCCTCGGTGACCGGGCGGCCCTGGCAGGCCTTGCGGACGCCGGTGATGACCTTCTGCCGGGAGAACGGCTCGGTGACGCCGCTGCGCTTGATGACCATCAGTGCGGCCGTCTCCACCGTGGTGAAGCGGCGGCCGCAGTCCGGGCACTGCCGACGGCGGCGGATGCAGCTGCCGTCCTCGGTGGTCCGGCTGTCGACAACACGGCTGTCGGAGTGCCGGCAGAAGGGGCAGTGCACCTCGGGATCCCTCCCTGGCAGAACGTTCGGACCTCTTGAGTCTATGCGATGTGCCCCCGGCCTGGGCAAGCCGATCATGCGGGGCGACCACTAGTACTGGGCACGGATGATGACTGTAGCCACTACATCTAGGAGTCCGGGGGAGGTGAGCACCATGGCGTGTCGATGCCGCGACGGCGCCGATTAGACTGCCGGAGTCGAGTTCTGCTCGAACATTTACTCGATGTACAACAAAGCCTTGATCGAGTCAGTCAACTCCCGAATAATTCACTCGAACGTGTGTTTGGCGCAACCTTTCGATAGGAGGCGCGTTGGGCTGGAAAAGGGGAGAGGACAGCCGTCGAGAGGGGCCGCCGTGAACACGATCGAAAGCAACACCATCCCGGTGCAGGAACACTCCCAGTTCAAGGTGGGGCAGCGCACCACGAATCAACAGGGTCTGGACATCAGCATGGACCGTAGCGAAGACCACCGTCTCCCCGGCGCGGCCCTGTCCGGAACGGCCCGCGTTCCGGACCAGCCGATCGAACACTCCGCCGCCCTGGACGACGGCCATCCCTCCCCCGCCCGCGCGATGCCCGGCCGCCCCCCCGGGATCCGCACCGACGAGGCCGGTCTCACCGAGCGCCAGCGCCGGGTGATCGAGGTCATCCGGGATTCCGTCCAGCGCCGCGGCTACCCGCCGTCCATGCGCGAGATCGGCCAGGCCGTCGGCCTGTCCAGCACCTCCTCGGTGGCCCACCAGCTGATGGCCCTGGAACGCAAGGGCTTCCTGCGCCGGGACCCGCACCGCCCGCGCGCCTACGAGGTCCGCGGCGTCGAGGTGGCACGCCCGAACACCGCCGAGACGGCCGGCCGCCCGTCCACCTCCTACGTCCCGCTGGTCGGCAGGATCGCCGCCGGCGGGCCGATCCTGGCCGAGCAGACGGTCGAGGACGTCTTCCCGCTGCCCCGCCAGCTGGTCGGCGAGGGCGAGCTCTTCGCGCTCACCGTGCGCGGCGACTCGATGATCGAGGCCGCCATCTGCGACGGCGACTGGGTCACCGTACGCCGCCAGCCGGTCGCCGAGAACGGCGACATCGTGGCCGCGATGATCGACGGCGAGGCCACCGTCAAGCGGCTCAAGCGCGAGGACGGCCGGATCTGGCTGATGCCGCACAACTCGGCGTACGAGCCGATCAACGGCGACAACGCGACCATCCTGGGCAAGGTCGTCGCGGTCCTGCGACGCCTCTGACTCCTGTGCCGCGACCGACGGCACCGGGAAGGGGCTCCACCGCTCGTGCGGGGAGCCCCTCCGGCATTGCGGCCCGGAAGGCCCCGGCCCCGGGACGCGCGATCCCGGCAACCCGCAACCCCGGAGCTCGTGAGCCCCGGCCCCCCTCGGCCCCCTCGGCCCCCGGGCCCGGAACGCCGGGACCGAGGGCCGGCGCCCTCAGCCCCGCTTCACCACCGGCCGCACCGGCGCTGCCGAGGCGTCGATCGCCGCCAGCGAGCGGCGCACCTGGTTGCGGTCCGTGGTGTACCAGAACTCGGGCATCGAGGACCGGAAGAAGCTCCCGTACCGCTTGGTCTCAACCCGCGGGTCCAGCACCGCGACCACGCCCCGGTCGTCGGCCGCGCGCACCAGCCGGCCCGCGCCCTGCGCCATCAGCAGCGCCGCGTGCGTCGCCGCGACGGCCATGAAGCCGTTCCCGCCGCGCTGCTCGACGTCCTTCTGGCGGGCGCTCATCAGCGGGTCGTCCGGCCGGGGGAACGGGATCCGGTCCATCACGACCAACTGGCAGGCCGAGCCGGGCACGTCCACGCCCTGCCAGAGCGAGAGCGTGCCGAACAGGCAGGTGGTGGCGTCCGAGGCGAACTCCCGGATCAGCTCGCCCAGGGTGTCCTCGCCCTGCAGCAGGACGCGCTGGTCCAACCGCTCGCGCATCGCCTCGGCGGCCGTCTGGGCGCCCCGCATCGAGGAGAACAGCCCCAGCGTCCGCCCGCCAGCCGCACCGATCAGCTCGGCCAACTCGTCCAGCATGTCCGGCCGTTCGGGGTCGCGCCCAGGGTCGGCGAGGTGCTTGGCGACGTACAGGATGCCCTGCTTGGGGTACTTGAACGGCGAGCCGACGTCGATCCCTCGCCAGTGCGGCACCGCGTCCTCGCCGAAGGCCGGGCCGGACTCCGGGTTGTCCCCGGCGGTGCGGACGTCCGGCAGCCGCGTCTCGGAGGGCAGGCCGACGGAGGCGGCGACGCCGTTGAAGTCCCCGCCGAGCTTGAGCGTGGCCGAGGTGAGGACGACCGAGCGCTCCTTGTACAGCCCCTCGCGCAGCAGCCCGGAGACGCTCAGCGGGGCGACCCGCAGCGAGGCGGTGCCCAGCCCGTAACGGTCGCTGCGCTCGATCCAGACCACGTCGTACTCGGAGTCCTCCAGCAGCCGCTCGGCCGTCTCGTGCAGCGCCTCGGCCGAGGCCATCGCCTGCTTGCGGACGGCGTCCTCGTCGCTGAGCCCCTTGTCCCTGGTCTCGCCCAGCGAGGTGATCACCTGGCGGGAGGCGTCCCGGATCGCGGTGACCGCGTACGCCAGGTACTCGGGCAGTTCCTCGACCCGGCCGGGCTGGGCGGTCTCCATCAGGCCGTGGTAGTTCTCGGCGGCGGCCTGGAGCGCGTCGACCGCCTTCTCGTTGGCCAACCGCGCGGCCCGCTTGACCGCCCGGTTGACCGCGCCGACGGTCAGCTCGGCGGTGGCCGCGCCGGTGACCCGGTTGACCAGCTCGTGCGCCTCGTCCACGATCAGCAGCCCGTGCTCGGGCAGCACCGGCGCGCCCTCGATCGCGTCGATCGCGAGCATCGCGTGGTTGGTGACCACGACGTCCGCCAGCTTGGCCCGCTCCCGCGCCTTCTCCGCGAAGCACTCCTGCCCGTACGGGCAGCGGGTGGCGCCGAGGCACTCCTTGGAGGTGACCGACAGCTGGGCCCAGGCCTTGTCGGAGACGCCGGGGCTGAGGTCGTCGCGGTCCCCGGTGTCCGTCTCGTCGGCCCAGTCGCGCAGCCGCAGCACGTCCTTGCCGAGCTTCCCGGTGGGCCCGCCGAGCGCGTCCACCGGGTCGAACAGGCCCTCGCCCTCTTCGCTCGGGGTGCCCTCGTTGGCCCGGTGCAGGCACAGGTAGTTGGAGCGGCCCTTGAGCATCGCGAACAGCGGCCGGCGGCGCAGCACGGGGTGCATCGCCTCGACGGTGCGCGGCAAGTCCCGTTCCACCAGCTGGCGTTGCAGCGCCAGGGTGGCCGTGGCGACGACCACGCGGTCGCCGTGGGCGAGTGCGGGCACCAGGTAGGCCAGGGACTTCCCGGTGCCGGTGCCGGCCTGGACGAGCAGGTGCTCACCGTGGTCGACGGCGTCGGCGACGGCCTCGGCCATCCGGACCTGACCGGGGCGCTCCGCACCGCCGACGGCCGCCACCGCGGCGTGCAGCAGTTCGGGGATCCGCGAGCGCGGGACGGCGACGGCTTCCTCGGCCTCGTCGCCGAGGGCCGTCGCGGGCTGGGGTTCGGAGTCGTTCGTCATGACCCTCCCACCCTACGGGGCGGGGGTGACAATCCGGTCCCGCTGCCCGGGCAGTCGCACGTCCACCGCGACCAGCGCGTTCGGCACGGTCCCGTGCCGGGCGGCGTGCGGGCGGTGCGGGCGGTCCTGGTAGCCGTCCAGCAGCAGCCGGTTGCGGTTGAGGCAGAGCCGGTCGATCCGGGGGCGAAACAGGTCGAACAGCTCGAATCGCTCGCCCAGCTCGGGGAAGCGGTCCTGGTAGCGCAGCACCTCGGCGCGCAGCAGCGCCCAGAACTCGGTCTCGGGCAGTCCGGTCTGCGCCTCCAGCAGCGGGGCGAGGTAGCGGAAGACGCCGATGAAGAGCCCGGAGTGGATGAACTGGCAGAGTCCCTGCGGGCTCTCCCGCAGCAGCACCTCGGCGACCTCGGCGGGCAGTGCGTGCAGTTCGGGCAGGCTCTGCGCGCTGAGGTTGACGTCGTCCACGAAGTCCTTGACCGCGAGCCGGACCGGCACATCGGACGGGCCGAAGACCACGATGGCGTTCTCGCCGTGCGGGGAGAAGACCAGCCCGTAGCGGTAGAGGAAGTGCAGCAGCGGCGGCATCGTCGCGGCGAACAGCCGGGCGGTCCAGTCGCCGGGGAGCAGGCCGGAGCGGTCGATCAGCTCGGCGGCGAGCGCCCGCCCGTCGGAGCCGGTCTGCAGCAGCGCGGCCAGGGTGCGGGCCCGCTCGCCGCCGTCCAGGAAGGGGCCGAGCGGCTGGCGCCAGATCGCGCCGAGCAGCTCCTTGTACTGGTACGGCGCCTCGGGCAGCTCGCGGTAGAGCGGGTGGTCGACGGTGACGGAGGCGATCTCGCCGAGCAGGACCACCCGGCACTCGTCGCGCAGGTACGGGTCGGCGTCGCGCAGCCCGAGCAGCCAGGCGGTGACGGCGGGCGCGGCCAGCGTGCGCTCGACCGGCAGGCCGCGCCAGACCAGGGTGTTCAGGACGGACAGCGGCAGCTTGACGGTGCAGCGCTCGGGGTGGGCGGTGTTGAAGAAGGAGCGGATGGACTGCTGGGGCAGCCGTGGGTCGCCGTCCGAGGGCAGCGGGACGATCTCGCCGGAGGCGATCCAGGGGGCGAACAGCGGCAGGATCGTCTCGTCCCACTGCCAGGGGTGGACGGGCAGCAGCAGGTAGTCCCCGGCGTCCGGGCCGAGCGCGGCGCGCAGCGCGTCGACGTCGTCCAGCTCGCGGGCGTACAGCTGCTCGGGCCGTTCCAGGCCGGGCACCCCGCGGTACTCGGCGAGCCGGCGGTGGACGGCGATCCAGGGCAGCGGGCGGGGGCTGCGGGCCTCCGGGGCCCAGCGGGCGGCGTCGGTGCCGGAGAAGCCGATCCGGCCCTTGTTGGGCACGATCCAGGGGTGGCCGGTCTGCCAGCCCTCCAGGGCGGCGTGGTCGAGGTCGGCGAGTTCGGCTGCGGTCAGCGCGGTGGCGAGCTGGCGGGCGTCGGCGGTCAGGGTGGCGCAGAGCTCGCGGATCAGGTGGCCGGTGGTCTCGCCGCGCATGCCGAGGGTCTGCCGGGCGTACGGGAGGAAGCGCAGCGGGTCCAGGCCGTCCGGGCGGGTGCAGCGGACGGACTCGGGGTCGACCTGCCAGCTGTCGTAGGCGCCGCGCCGGGCGGTGAAGCGGTACTCGGCCTCGGGCAGCTCCAGCCGGTACTCGCCGGGCGCCTCGCCGGGGACGGGCCGGAGCAGGTCCTCGTAGGCGAACTCGCCCAGCATCTTGGCCAGCAGGGCGCGGCCGGCCTGCTGCCAGTGCCCGGCGGTGAGGTGCGGGGGCAGGTGGAGCGGCGGTTCAGCGGCCGACGGTTGCGGCACGGGTCAACTCCTGGGGGCGGGGGACGACGGGGGTCCGGTGGTGGGACGCGGGGTCGGGGGCGGGTACGGGCGGTGCGAAGCCGGTCCAGGCGGTGCGGTCGGGCAGCCGGTGGACGGTGCGCCCGGTGACGGCGTTGAGGATCACGGCGGCCCGGTGGGCGCCGAGTCCGAGGTCGGGGGTGCCGACGCCGTGGGTGTGCAGTTCGGCGTTCTGGACGTACAGCCCGCCGGTGAGTTCGGGGCGGGTGGCGACCCGGTGGTCCAGGTCGACCCGGTAGCGCCCGGCCTCGTCCCAGTCGATGAGCTCGGCGAGCGGTTCGAGGGCGGCCGGGCGGGCCGCCCGGTAGCCGGTGGCGAGCACGAGGGCGTCGGTGCGCAGCAGGTGATCGGCGCCGGAGTCGGTGTGCCGGCAGTGCAGTTCGAGGCCGCCGCAGGGGCCCGGTCGGGCGGCGGTGACGGCGATGCCGGGGGTGATCTCGACCGGGGCGGTGTCGATCGGGCGGCCGATGGTGCGCTCGTAGAGGTGGTCGTGGATCTCGGCGAGGGTCTCGGTGCTGGCGGCCTTGTGCAGCTGCCACTGGGCGGCGACCAGCGCGTCCCGGACGGGGGCGGGCAGGCCGTGGAAGTAGCGGGTGTAGTCGGGGGTGAAGTGCTCCAGGCCGAGCTTGGAGTACTCCATGGGGGCGAGCGCCCTGGTGCGGGTGAGCCAGCGCAGCCGGACGCCGTCGCCCTCGTGGCGCCGGAGCAGGTCGAGGAAGACCTCGGCGCCGGACTGTCCGCTGCCGATCACGGTGATGTCCCGGGCGCCGGCCAGGTCGGCACGGCGGTCCAGGTACTCGGCGGAGTGGAAGGCGCGCGGGTGGCCGGCCAGCGCGGCGAAGGCCTCGGGGAGGACCGGCCGGGTGCCGACGCCGAGGGCGAGGTTGCGGGCCCTGACCTCGGAGCGCCGTCCGGTCGCGGTGTCGGTCAGCTCGGCGCGGTACCAGGGCGCGTCCCAGTGCAGGGCGGTGACCTCGGTGCCGAAGCGGCAGCCGGCCAGCCGTTCGGCGGCCCAGCGGCAGTAGTGGTCGTACTCGCGGCGCGGCAGCTGGAAGCGCTCGGCGAAGTAGAACGGGAAGAGCCGGTCCTGGTCGCGCAGGTAGTTGAGGAAGGACCACGGGCTGGTCGGGTCGACCAGGGAGACCAGGTCGGCGAGGAACGGCACCTGCATCCGGGCCCCGTCCACCAGCATCCCGTGGTGCCAGCGGAACTCCGGGCGCTGGTCGCAGAAGAGGGTGCGCAGGCCGGGGACGGGCTCGGCGAGCGCGGCGAGCGAGAGGTTGAACGGGCCGATGCCGACGCCGAGCAGGTCGTACGCGGGGGGTGTCGAGGTGTCCACAGGGGTTTCCTAGGCGGGGAGTTGGGCCTGCGCGGCGGGCCCGCCGGCCCGGTCGCGGACCATCAGGGCGGCGCGCTTGCCGGGCAGGTCGAGTTCGGCGGCGGCTCGGAATCCGGCCCGTTCGAAGGCCCGGACGGACCGCCGGTTGCGGACGTCCGGCTCGGCCACCACCCGTTCGCAGCGCGGATTCCCAAGAAGAATCAATTCTGCGAGGGCGGCGAGGAGGACGGCGCCCAGCCCTCGGCCGCGGCTGGCGGCGGGGCCGAGCAGCAGGTGCACGCCGGTGTCGTACGGCCGGGCGGGGTAGTGCGCGGCGAGCGGGTCGAGGTCGGCGCGGTAGACCTCCCAGTAGCTCATCGGCTCGCCGTCGAGCAGGCCGAGGCAGGGCAGGCTCCGGCCGTCGCCGTCCTGCTGGGCCCGGACGTGCCGTTCGGTGACCTCCGGCGGCCCGGCGAGCTCCCAGAAGGCGTCGACCTCCGGGTCGTTCATCCAGCCGGTGAGCAGCGCCAGGTCGGCGGGCAGCCGGACCGGGCCGAGCCGGAACTCGCCCGCCGGGGTGGGCACCGGACCGAGCCGGAACTCGCCCGCCGGGGCGGGCACCGGTGTCCGCCCCAGCAGCTCGTGCGGCATCAGGCGCCCGCCACCGGGTTGGGGATGTCCACGTACACGGACTGGCTGGCGACCGGGCCGACCAGCTCGTCCATGCCGTTGATCCGGGTGAGCAGGTTGGCCTTGCAGGGCAGTGTGGGCGCGTCCAGCAGCAGGGCGGGCAGCGCCGAGCCGGTGGCGGCGGCCCGCGGACCGGCCAGGAACCGGCGCAGCGCCGCCAGCAGCACCGTTTCGTCGGCGAGCCGCTGGGAGCCGAAGGCGCCGATCAGGCCGAGCACGTGGTTGATGCCGAGGTAGTAGGCGAAGTGGTGGTCGATCACCTCGTCCGGCAGGAAGGTGTCGCTGTCCGTGCCGAGCCCGGGCAGCCGGGCGGCGAGCGTGCCGGCGGCGCTCTCCCGGTAGTAGTAGCCCTGGTTGTCGCGGTAGCGGCCGCCGCACGGCCAGCCCTCGGCGTCCAGCAGCACGAGGCTGTTCTGCTGGTGCGCCTCCAGGGCGATACCGCCCCGGCCGTCCAGCCAGAGGATGGGCAGCACGACCGCGTCCAGGTAGCGCAGGAACCATTCGGCCGCCACCGTCCGCAGCGGGCGGGCGCAGCGCAGGGCCAGCGCCCGCAGGAGGTCGCCGAGCCGGGAGGGCACGGTGTCGCCGCCGCCGAGCGGTTGTTCGGCGACCAGCCCGGCGACGCACAGCGCGCGGTCGGTGGGTGCGAAGGGCTGGGCGCGCAGCACGGTGTCCAGGCCGTTGGGGTCGCCGAGGTCGGGGTGGTCGACGCCGATCCAGGCGGGGTCGCGGACGATGTCGAAGCCGGGGTGGGCGGCCCGCCACTCGGCGGCCAGCCCGCTCTCCAGCAGCCGGTGCATCTCCAGGCCGCGGTGCAGTTCCTTGCGCAGGTTCTCCCGGCGGGAGTTGGTGATCCGCAGGCCGAGCGAGAGCTTGAGCATCCACGGGGTGCCGGGCCGGTAGACGGTGCGCACCGAGGAGGTGGGGTACCAGGGCTCGCCGGCCGGGCCGAGGTCGTGCAGCAGCCCGTCGGCGAGCAGTGCGGCGACGGCCGGGCGGTGGGCGAGTTCGCGGGCCTGCCAGGGGTGCAGCGGGACGGCGGCGGTGCCGGGCGGCAGCGGCGGGCCGCCGTCGAGCAGGCCGGCGGTGAGCTGCTCGGCGCTCTCGGCGACGGCGGAGCCGGCCGCGAGCAGTTCGCGGTCCACCGCGTACCAGTGCAGTTGGAAGGAGCCGTGCAGTTCGGGCGAGTAGGCGGCGCTCTGGGCGGGGCCGAGGCCGTCGCGGCTCTTGGGCGTGGGGTGCAGCGGGTGGCCGAGCAGCAGGGACTGTTCGGCGGCGAGGAAGTGCGAGCGCTCCGGCCCGCCGGGTACGGCGGCGGTGCGGCGGTGGGCGAGGATCTCGGCGGTGCGCACGACCGAGTCGGCGACCCGGCCGGCCAGGTCGGCGACCTGCCCGGGGTCGGGCCGTTCGGCGGCCGCCGCGGCGAGCAGCGCGGCAGCGGTGACGGCGTCCACCGGGGCCTCGGCGCCGCCCTCGCCGGCCGCGAGGGTGGCGGGGCCGAAGCGGTGCCAGCCGCCGGGCGACCAGTAGCGGACCGGGGCGGTGAGCCGGGCGGCCCCGCCGAGGACGGCGATCCGCAGTCGGCCGTCCGGGCCGGGCCGGGCTCCGGTCTCCCGCGTCCAGCAGCGCAGCAGGGCCTCCAGTCCGGCCTGTTCGGCGGCGACGGCCGGGTCGGGGTGCAGCAGCAGGTCGTGTCCGAAGGCCCGTGCCGCGGTGGGCGGCGGTACGGGCGGGGCTCCGGTGAGGGCGGTGCTCAAGGCTGCTCCTTGGGGCGCGTGGGGGTGCGGACGCGCACTGTGGTGGAGGGGATCGGCGGGCACTCGCACCGTCGCGTCAGGTAAGGGTTACCTATCCATGACGGGTGATCACAAGGAGCGCTCACTCGTCCGGGTGAGAATCGGCGATTGTGCACATTCGGGACCGGATGCCCTGCTGGGCCGGTGCACCGGCCGGGCCCGGATCACGGATCGGTGACCTCCGGCCGGCACCGCAACCCGGGGGGCGGGCACCGCCGTCCTCCTGTGCGATGGAAGACTCCACGACGGCGGACCGCCGCACCGCGAACCGGCCGGACACCCACCGCCCCGGTGTGCGGCCGCCCGCCGCGGCACCGTCCGGCGAGCCGGGACCACCCGGTGACCCGGCACCGCCCAGCACCCACCGCCCGAGCACAGGGGGAAGCGCACAGATGCCAACGATCCACCGGTCAGCCCTGGCCGCCGCCCTGGCCGCGGGCACCCTGCTCGCCGTGAGCGCCTGCGGGCCCGACGGCCCGGCGGGCGGCGGGACCAGCCCCGCACCGCCGCCCGCCTCCGCGGCGGCCCAGGCCGCGGGCGCGGGCGGGGCGATCGGCGGAATCACCCTCCCGTCCGGGCTGCCGACCAGCCTGCTGGAGGGACTGCCCAGGAGCTGGGACGACCTGAAGAAGTGGAAGTTCGAGGACTGGGACAAGTGGGCGTCCACGCACGTCTTCAACAACCCGGTGGTGAAGGACTTCTGGGACCCGGACAAGATGGGCGACTCCAAGCCCGCCGAACCGGCCCCGCCCGCCGCCAAGCCCGCCCCCGCCACCCCCGCGCCGTCCACCGACGACGGCGTGACCGACCCCGAGCCCCCGGTGGTCAAGGCCCTGGCGGTGCCCCGCCCGTACACGAAGCAGCCCTCCGGAAAGGTGTTCTTCTCCGCCCAGGGCGGCCGCGGCAACTGCTCGGCGACGGTGATCACCGACCCGCAGCACCCGGGGAAGAGCAACCTGGTCTGGACGGCCGGCCACTGCGTGCACGAGGGCAAGGGCGGCAACTTCTTCAAGGACCTGGTCTTCGTGCCCGCCTACAACAACTCGGGCGCCTCCAGCGGCGGCAAGCGGGCCCCGCTGTCCGAGCTGGCCCCGCTGGGCACCTGGTGGGCCGACCAGGTCACCGCCTCGCCGCAGTGGATGGTCGAGGGCGGCGGCAGCGGCGACGCCGCCAACCAGTACGACTTCGCGGTGATGCGCGTGCGCAACCAGAACGACACCGGCAAGTCCCTGGAGGAGACGGTCGGTTCGGCCGTTCCGGTCTGGTTCGACGCGCCGCGCGACCAGCTCAAGGTCTCGGCCGTCGGCTACCCGCTCGTCAAGCCGTTCGACGGCCAGGAGCTGTACAAGTGCGACGGCGGCAAGCCGACCCGGCTCTCCTTCGACGCCAAGCGCCCGACGATGCTGACCATCGGCTGCACCATGACCCAGGGCGCCAGTGGCGGCGGCTGGTTCGCCACCATGCCCGACGGCAGGACCGCCCTGGTCAGCAACACCTCGATCGGCACCCAGGAGCACACCTCGCTGAGCGGCCCCTACCTGGAGGCGGTCGCCCGGCAGGCACTGGACTGGATCTCGAAGAAGAAGTAGCAGCCGTACGAGGGAAGCAGCCGCCGGCGGGGGGCGGCACGGGACCACCAGCACAGCACGGGGGACGAGCCAGCATGCCGACAACCACCAGCCGGCGGCGCCGGGCCGCGACGGCCGGCGGCGCGCTGCTCGCCGCGCTCGCGCTGGGCGCCGCCGGGTGCGGCCCGGACGGCCCGGCCCGGCCCGCCACCGCGCCCCTCGCCCTGCCCCGCTCCGCGCCCACCAGCCTGGGCGACCTGACCGGCTGGAAGGTGGAGGACTGGGACCGCTACACCGCCGACAGCGCCTTCGCCGGCGACGCGGCGCCCGGCTTCTGGACGGCCGCCCGGATGGACACCGCCAAGCCCCGGCCCACCCCGGAGTACTCCCTGACCGCCCCCGCGGCGGCCGGTGTCGAACAGGACGCCCCGCCGGCCGCCGTCCCGGCCCAGCCGCTGCCGCACCCGTACGCCCAGGCCGGCGCGGTGGTCGGCCGGCTCTTCATGACCACGCCGCAGGGCGACGCGGCCTGCTCCGCCACCGTGGTCTCCGACCCGGTCAACCCCGGCCGCAGCAACCTCGTCTACACCGCCGCGCACTGCCTGCACGACGGCAAGGGCGGCAGCTGGCTGAAGAACCTGGTGTTCGTCCCCGCCTTCAACCGGGACGGCCGGGTGCTCCACGGCAAGCCGAACCCGGACCAGCAGGCCGCCCCGTACGGCCGGTGGACGGCGGTGCGCGCGCTGGTCTCGCCGACCTGGCGCCAGGAGAGCGGCGTCGGTGCCCGCAACCAGTACGACTACGGCGTGCTGCGGGTGCGCGGCGAGGACGGCTCCGGCAGGTCCCTGGAGGAGACGGTCGGCGGCTCGGTGCCGATCTGGTTCAACGCCCCGCGCGAGCAGATCACCGCGGCCGCCGCCTACGGCTACCCGGCCGAGCGGCCGTTCGACGGCCTGGAGCTCGAACACTGCGACTCCCCGGCCGCGCCCGGGCGGCTCTCCTTCGACCGGACCCGCCCGCCGATGTACGTAATCGGCTGCTCCATGACGGCCGGCGCCTCCGGCGGCGGCTGGTTCGTCATCAGGGACGGCAAGCCCAACCTGATCAGCGTCGGCGCGGTCGGCAACCGCAACCCGGCCGGCTACCAGGCCGGGCCCTCCCTGCACGACCAGGCGAAGCAGGCCTTCGACTACTTCGCCAAGAACGTCCGGTAGCCCCTGCGGAGGCACGGGAAGGGCCCCGGGACGGCGAACCGTCCCGGGGCCCTCCGTTGGCTCCGGCCTCAGCCCTGCAGGGCCACCGCGAAGTACTCCAGCTCGGCGGCCAGCTCGGCCTGCACCTTGGCGTGCAGCAGGGTGCCCTCGCCGGTGTGCTCGGCGGAGAGCAGCTCCCCCTCGGCGTGCACCCGGGAGACCAGCGCGCCCTGGGTGTAGGGCACCAGGGCCCGTACCTCGACCGCCGGACGCGGCAGCTCGTCGTCGATGAGCTGCAGCAGCTCCTCGATCCCCGCGCCGCTGCGGGCCGACACCACGATGGCGTGCGGCTCGCGGCGCAGCAGGCGCTGGAGCACGTGCGGATCGGCGGCGTCCGCCTTGTTGATCACCACGATCTCCGGCACGTTCTGCGCGTCGACCGAGACGATGACCTCGCGGACGGCGGCCAGCTGCGTCTCCGGCTCGGGGTGCGAGCCGTCCACCACGTGCAGGATGAGGTCGGCGTCGGCGACCTCCTCCATGGTCGAGCGGAAGGCCTCGACCAGGTGGTGCGGCAGGTGCCGGACGAAGCCGACGGTGTCCGCCAGGGTGTAGAGCCGCCCGCTCGGGGTCTCGGCCCGGCGCACGGTCGGGTCCAGGGTGGCGAACAGCGAGTTCTCCACCAGGACGCCCGCACCGGTGAGCCGGTTGAGCAGCGAGGACTTGCCGGCGTTGGTGTACCCGGCGATGGCCACGGACGGCACCTGGTGGCGCTTGCGCTCCTGGCGCTTGGTGTCGCGGCCCTTCTTCATGTCGGCGATCTCCTTGCGGAGCTTCGCCATCTTCTCGCGGATCCGGCGCCGGTCGGTCTCGATCTTGGTCTCACCGGGACCACGGGTGGCCATGCCGCCGCCCGACGTGCCGGAGCCACCGCCACCCATCTGCCGGGACAGCGACTGGCCCCAGCCGCGCAGGCGCGGCAGCATGTACTGCATCTGCGCGAGCGAGACCTGCGCCTTGCCCTCCCGGGACTTGGCGTGCTGGGCGAAGATGTCCAGGATCAGGGCCGTCCGGTCGACGACCTTGACCTTGACCACGTCCTCCAGGTGGATCAGCTGGCCGGGGGTGAGCTCACCGTCGCAGACGACGGTGTCGGCGCCGCTGGCGGCGACGATGTCGCGCAGTTCCTTCGCCTTGCCGGAGCCGATGTAGGTGGCCGCGTCGGGCTTGTCGCGGCGCTGGATGACGCCGTCCAGCACCTGGGAGCCGGCCGTCTCGGCGAGCGCGGCGAGCTCGGCCATCGAGTTCTCCGCCTCCTCCAGCGTGCCGTCCGTCCAGACGCCGACGAGCACCACGCGCTCCAGGCGGAGCTGGCGGTACTCGACCTCGGTGACGTCTTCGAGTTCGGTGGAGAGGCCGGCGACACGGCGCAGGGCGGCTCGCTCGCTGCGGTCGTACTGGTCGCCGTCGTAGTGGTGGCCGAGGTCCTCGTCGATGGCCGCGAGGTCCTCGTCCATGAGGGCTTCCGCCCGCCGACCGTCGAGGCGGCGCGGAGCGTCGGCGTGGTCGCGGGTGTCGAACGTGGAGGTCATTCTGTCCTTTGGCTCGCTGGTACGGGTGGCCTTCGGGGACCGCTGCCGCGGTCCCGTACGGAGTCTGCCCAGCTGCCGCCCCGGTTACCGTCCGGGCGGGGGTGAGCTGCCCCTCGGGTCCTCGGGCGAGACCCGGGCTCCTGTGCCCGGACAACGCCGTGGACCGGCCGTGAATTCCCCATGATGGTCGCACGCCCGGCGCGGGCCGGTCATCCCCATTTCCGCGCGCCGGTCATCCCCGTTTCCCGCGGGCCGCCGGGCCGAGCGGCCGCTCCCCCGGTTCCCGGCCGCCGTCCGGGGCCTGCGGGCGGCTCACGTCGTACACCCCGGAGACCTTGAGCATCGCCCGCATCAGCCGCGGCAGGGCGGCCGGCTCGGGCAGTTCGACGGTGTAGGTGTGCCGGACCCGGGACTCCTGCGGCGGCTCGACCTCGGCCGAGACGATGCCGACGCCGGCGCCGGCTCCGGAGATCGCGGCGGTGAGGTCGGCGAGCAGCCGGGGCCGGTTCAGCGCCTCGGCCCGCAGGGTGACCCGGTGCCCGGTCGCCGGGGCGTCCTCCGGCCGCCAGCGGACCTCCAGCTCGGCCCGCCCGTCCGCGCGCATCCGCTCCCCCGCCGGGCAGCCGGTGCGGTGCACCGCGACCGCGCCGCCGCGGATCGGGTAGCCGGCCACCTCGTCCGGCGGCACCGGGGTGCAGCAGCGCGCCAGCCGGACCGGCGCCCCGGGCCGTCCGGCCACCGCGACCGGGGCGGCCCGCCGCTCGGCGGTCGGGCGCCCGGGCGGGGCGGGCTGGCCGCCGGTCGGGCCGGTGCGGACCACCGGCTGCCGGGCCGGGTGGTCGGCCAGCCAGCGCTCGATGGCCAGCCGGGCGCCCGGGGTGCGGGCGTGCGCCAGCCACTCGGGGGCGGGGCCGGAGGGCTGGCCGCCGCCGGCCGGGAGGGATTCGGTGAGCACCGCGACCTGGTCGCCGTCCTCCAGCACGGTGGACAGAGCGGTGAGCCGCCCGTTGACCCGCACCCCGATACATCGGTGGCCGGTCTCCTCGCCGAGCAGGTAGGCCGCGTCCACGCAGGTGGCGCCGGCCCTCAGCTGAAGCGTTTCGCCGCTCTCCGTCACCACGGTGATCTCGCGGTCGCCGGCCAGGTCGGCGGTGAGCGCGGACCAGAAGGCGTCCGGATCGGGCGTCTCCTGCTGCCACTCCAGCAGCCGGCTGAGCCAGCCCGGGCGGGCCGGGTCGGTGCGGTCCAGCTCGTCGGCGTCCTGCACGGCGCCGGCCGGGGACGGGTCCCCGAGCGCGACCACCCCGGTCTCGGCCACCTCGTGCATCCGCCGGGTGCGGACCAGCACCTCGACCACCGCGCCGCCGCTGAGCGCCACGGCGGTGTGCAGCGACTGGTAGAGGTTGAACTTGGGCGCGGCCACGAAGTCCTTGAACTCCCCGGGAAGCGGCGTCCAGCAGGTGTGCAGCTCGCCGAGCACGGCGTAGCAGTCGGCGTTCTCCTCGACCACCACCAGCAGCCGCCCGAAGTCGGCCGGCCGCGGCCCCTGCGGCCGGCCGTCCGGCCCGGGCACGGCGGCCCGGCGGAGCAGCACCCGGTGCAGCGAGACGCAGTGCCGGGGGCGGACGGTCACCTCGGCGGTCACCCCGGCCTCGGCCAGTTGGCGGGCCAGCTGCCGGGCGAAGGGCTCCAGCAGGGTGTCCGGCTCGGCCTCGTGACCGGTCATCAGGGCGCGGGTGCGGGCATGTTCCTCGGGGTGCAGGGTGGCGAAGACGATGTCCTCCAGCTCCGCCTTGAGCACCTGGATGCCGAGCCGCTCGGCCAGCGGGATCAGCACGTCCCGGGTGACCTTGGCGATCCGCACCTGGCTGGCCGGCTTCATGTGCCGGATGGTGCGCATGTTGTGCAGCCGGTCGGCCAGCTTGATCACCATCACCCGGACGTCGTCCCCGGTGGCGACCAGCATCTTGCGGAAGGTCTCGGCCTCGGCGGCGGCGCCGAAGTCGACCTTCTCCAGCTTCGTCACCCCGTCGACCAGGTAGGCGACTTCGGGCCCGAACCCGGCGCCCACCTGGTCCAGCGTCAACTCGGTGTCCTCGACCGTGTCGTGGAGCAGCGAGGCGACCAGGGTCGTCGTCCCGGCGCCGAGTTGGGCCAGGATCATGGTCACGGCCAGCGGGTGGGTGATGTACGGCTCGCCGCTCTTGCGCTTCTGGCCGCGGTGGCTGGCCTCCGCGAGCCGGTACGCCCGGGCGAGCAGGCCGAGGTCGGCCTGCGGGTGGTGCCGGCGGTGGACCTGGACGAGCGGCTCCAGGGCGTCCGGCACCGGCGGCCGGCCGGTGGCCAGCAACGCGGCCCGCCCGGCCCGGCCGAGAGCGGCCCGGCCGAGCTCCCCGAGGGGCCGCCTGGCCCCGGCCTGCCGTACGGTCGTCGGCTGCCCCGTCAGGGACTGCCCGGCTTCGATGGTCATCGGCACCTCCGGCAACGGTCGCCGGGCGCCGCCCCGTCCGAGGGGGTGATCTCGACACCCCTCCCCATGGGGTGATCGACCCGGTGGTCCATGCTACCGAGCAGAGCACGTTCCGCGACGCCCTGATTCCCGTCCGCGACCGGTATCACCCGATCGGGGGGATTCGTCACCACACGAATTGGGGAAACCGGGCCGCAGGCCTCAGCGCACCGACTCCCACCAGCGCCCGTCCAGCCGCCCCTGGGCCACGATCACCGCCGGCCCGGTCATCTCCACCCGGCCGTCCGGGTGCTCGGTGATGACCAGTCGCCCGCCCAGCACGTCCACGGTGTACGCGACCGATTCGCCGGTGACCGCCGGGTCGGCACCGTCCCGGCGGATGGCCGCCACCGCCACCGCGCAGGCGCCGGTGCCGCAGGAGCGGGTCTCGCCCGAGCCGCGCTCGTGCACCCGCATCGCGACGTGCCGCGGCCCGCGGTCCATCACGAACTCGACGTTGACGCCCTCCGGGTAGGCGCTCGCGGGGCTGGTGAGCGGCGCGGTGAACAGGTCTCCGGCGTGGTCCAGGCTCTCCACGAAGGCCACCGCGTGCGGGTTGCCCATGTTGACGTTCAGGGCCGGCCAGCGCCGCTCGCCGACCGCGACCTCGATGCCGTCCGGCCCGGGCAGCCGGGCCCGGCCCATGTCGATGGTGACGTCGCCGGGCGTGCCGTCCTCGGCGGCCTCGGCGACCTTCGCGGTGAGCACCCCGGAGCGGGTGGCGACGGCCAGCTCGCCCGGCTCGGCCAGGCCGGCCTCGACCAGGAAGCGGGCGAAGACCCGCAGGCCGTTGCCGCACATCTCGGCGACGCTGCCGTCCGAGTTGCGGTAGTCCATGAACCACTCGGCCCGGTCGGCCATCGCCGCTGCCGCCGGGTCGGCGGCGGCGCGCACCACGCGCAGCAGCCCGTCCCCGCCGAGGCCGGCCCGCCGGTCGCACAGCGCGGCGACGGTCTCGGGACCGATCTCCAGCGCGCCGTCCGGGTCCGGGACGATGACGAAGTCGTTCTGGGTGCCGTGCCCCTTGAAGAAGGGGATGCCGCCCTGCTGGGGAGAGGATGCGCTCACCCCTCCGATGGTACTGAGCGGCGACCCGCCCGCTCGGGGCGGGAGGCTCCCGGAGCGGGAGGTGCCCGGGGCGGAGGTGCTCCGGGCGGGCGGCGCTCAGCGCAGGTAGGCGACCCGCCAGACCGCGAGCGCGCAGGCGGCCAGCGCGATCAGGGTGTACACCACGATCGCCTTCCAGCCGGCCCGCTGCCCGGAACCCCGCCGCGGCAGCCCCGGCCACTTGTAGCCGGCGTGCCGGGCGGCCATCGCGCCCCAGCCCATCGAGGCGGCGGTGAACAGCAGCCCGAGCATCCCGACCATGGTGGCGCGCGCCCCGGCCGAGCCGAAGGCGAGCGGGAAGGCGAACATCAGCGAGCCGAGGGTGCCCAGCAGGGCGATCGGCAGCGTCTGCCACCAGCGCAGCCGGCGCAGCGGACGGATCTCCCGTTCGTGCACCGCGGCGTCGGGCGGCGTGCGGGTGTCCAGGGCGGGCACCGCGGCCGCGTAGGAGGTCGGCGCCTCCAGCCCGGTCAGCACGGGGAGGTCACCCATCGTCGACTCGTCGAACTCCTCGGCCGGCGCGGTGACACTTCCGCCCTGGCCGGATTCGGGGCCGGTACCCGTCGACACGCGGCCTCCCCTGACAGTTCGACACGAGCGGACTCGCGGCCGGGCACGGTCGCCCCGTTTCGGCCGACCCCTACGGCATCGATGATGGCATGTCCAGAGAGGCGTTCCGGGCCTGACCGGGGTCGACGGGTGATCCGTGGCCATCACGTGATCGGGCCGTGACCGCCGGTTCGTCCTGCACGGTCGCCTGCGCGCGCAGGTGCACCGCCGGATTGGCCAAAAACCCGTCCTGTACGGCCGGAACCGCCTGACGGCCGATCAGTTCGAGGGATCGTTCCAGCAGCTCGACGGGGTCGGTTCCGGCCGGCCGGGAGAGCCATTCGATGCGGTCGTCGCGGCGGAACCAGGACTCCTGACGCCGGGCGAATCGCTTGGTCGCCCGGACGGTCTCGGCCCGGGCCTCGTCCTCGGTGCATTCCCCGGCGAAGTGGTCCAGCACCTGCTGGTAGCCGAGCGCCCGGGAGGCGGTCCTGCCCTCGCGCAGCCCGGCCCTCTCCAGCTCCCGCACCTCGTCCAGCAGTCCGTCCTCCCACATCCGGTCGACCCGCAGCGCGATCCGCTCGTCCAGCTCCGGGCGCGGCACGGCGACACCGATCTGCACCGCCTCGTACACGGCGGTGTTGCTCGGCAGGTTGGCGGTGAACGGCTGCCCGGTGATCTCGATGACCTCCAGGGCGCGGACGATCCGCCGGCCGTTGCTGGTGAGGATCGCCTCGGCGGCCGCCGGGTCCAGCTCGGCCAGCCGCCCGTGCAGCGCGGACGGGCCGACCAGCTCCAGCTCGGCCTCCAGCCGGGCCCGCACCTGCGGGTCGGTGCCCGGGAACTCCATCTCGTCGATCGCCGCCCGGACGTACAGCCCGGAGCCGCCGACCAGGACGGGCGTGCGGCCGGCGGCGAGCAGCCGGTCGATCTCGGCCCGGGCCAGCCGCTGGTACTCGGCGACGCTGGCGGCCTCGGTGACGTCCCAGACGTCCAGCAGGTGGTGCGGCACTCCCCCGCGCTCGGCCGTGGTGAGCTTGGCGGTGCCGATGTCCATGCCTCGGTACAGCTGCATCGAGTCGGTGTTGATCACCTCGCCGTCGAGGCTGCGGGCGATGGCGACGGCCAGGTCGGACTTGCCGGCGGCGGTCGCGCCGACGACGCAGACCACGCGGGGAGGGGCGACATGCGGGGTACGGGAGCTGCTCACCGTTCCAGTCTCCCAAAACCGCCGGGCCACCGGGGACCTGCCTGCCGCCCGCCCGCGACCGCGCGACGATATGACTGTTTCCCGGACATTTTCCGGCCGTTTCCCCGGTTGGGCCCGGTTTGCGAACGCTTTGCCCGGCCCGCTCGTTGTGCGGGGAACAGCGGATGAAGGAGATCGTCATGGGCCTGATGGACAACCTCAAGGGCAAGGCCGAGGAGCTCAAGGGCAAGGCCGGCGAGTTCGCGGGCAAGCACAGCGACCAGATCGAGAAGGCCGTGGACAAGGCGGGCGGGGCCATCGACAAGGCGACCAAGGGCAAGTACAGCGACAAGATCGAGCACGGCGCCGAGAAGGCCAAGGACGCGGTCGGCGACTTCGCCCAGAAGCCGAAGCCGGGCGACGAGGGGCAGCCCCCGCGGTCCTGACCCCACGGTCCCGGTCCTGGCCGGTCCGGCGGTCCCGACCGGGAGCCCCGACGGCCGGGAGCCCCGGTCCGGCGGTCCCGACCGGCTAGGACCAGGACGCCACGACGTACCCGACCCCGTAAGGCGCCTCCTGGTAGCCCAGCCGCCCGGTGAGGCCGGCGCCCTCCGCGGCGCCGGCCAGCACCTGCCAGGGCGCCCGGCCGTCGGCCTTGAGCTCGGCGGCCAGCCCCGGTTCCAGCGCGGCCAGCGCGGCCAGGTCGGCCGTGCCCAGGGCGGCGGCCAGGGCGGTGTCGAAGCCCTCGGCCCGCTCGTCCAGGTAGCCGGGCGCCTTCACCGAGCGGCAGGCGCTGCCGTCGCCGAGCACCAGCAGGGCGACCCGCTCGGCGAGGCCGGCCAGGCCCTGGCCGAGGCCGAGCATCCGGTCGGCGGGGGCATCGGCGGGCACCGCGCAGGCGTGCGTCGGCAGGGTCACCCCGGCGCGCTCCAGCAGCCAGGCGCCGACGGTCAGCGAGGGGGCCAGCTCCGGCCCCTCGACCCGGTCGCCGGGCAGCTTGGCGACCAGCGGCACCCCGTAGCGGCGGAAGGAGCCGGCTCCGCCCTCGGTCCAGACCTCGGCCGTCGGCCCGATGCCGACCACCACGACCAGCTGCGGCCCGGCCGCGACCAGCGCCGCCAGCGCCTCGTCGCAGGCCGTGCGCAGGGCGTCCAGCTCGGGCGCGGCCCCGGCGGCGACCTCGGGAACGAGCAGCGGCGGACAGGGGCACACGGCGGCGGCTACCAGCATGTGGATCACTCTAGCCAAGAAGCCGGGCGGCCCGGCCGGAGCCGAAGCTCCCGCCGGGCCGCCCGGAACACCCGCCGGTCAGTCGCCGCAGCAGGCCCCGCCCGCCGGCGCGGCCAGCGGCAGCTCGGCCGGGGCGCCGATCTTCGGCAGGCCGAGCATCACTCCGGCCGGCTTGGCGGCGGGCGCGGCCTGGCGCTTCTCCCAGGCGTCGCCGGCGCGGGTGCGGCGCACCGCGAGCGCCGGGCCCTCGGCGAGCAGGTGGTGCGGGGCGGCGTAGGTGATCTCGACGGTCACCACGTCGCCGGGGCGCACCGGCTCGTCCGGCTTCGTGAAGTGCACCAGCCGGTTGTCGGGGGCGCGTCCGGAGAGCCGCCGGGTCTGATCGTCCTTCTTGCCCTCGCCCTCGGCGACCAGGATGTCCAGGGTGCGGCCGACCTGCTTCTTGTTCTCCTCCCAGGAGATCTCCTCCTGGAGGGCGATCAGCCGGTCGTAGCGGGCCTGGACGACCTCCTTCGGCACCTGGTCCGCCATGTCCGCGGCGGGGGTGCCGGGGCGCTTGGAGTACTGGAAGGTGAAGGCGTTGGTGAAGCGGGCCTCGCGGACGGTGTGCATCGTCTCCTCGAAGTCCTCCTCCGTCTCGCCGGGGAAGCCCACGATGATGTCGGTGGAGATGGCCGCGTCCGGCATCGCCTCGCGGACCTTGCGGATGATCCCGAGGAAACGGTCCTGCCGGTACGAGCGGCGCATCGCCTTGAGGACCCGGTCCGAGCCGGACTGCAGCGGCATGTGCAGCTGGTGCATCACGCTCGGGGTCTCGGCCATCGCGGCGATCACGTCGTCGGTGAAGTCGCGGGGGTGCGGCGAGGTGAAGCGGATCCGCTCCAGGCCCTCGATCTGCCCGGCGGCGCGCAGCAGCTTGGAGAAGGCCTCGCGGTCGCCCAGGTCGGAGCCGTAGGCGTTGACGTTCTGGCCGAGCAGGGTCACCTCGATGACGCCCTCGTCCACCAGCGCCTCGATCTCGGCGAGGACGTCGCCGGGGCGGCGGTCCTCCTCCTTGCCGCGCAGCGCGGGGACGATGCAGAAGGTGCAGGTGTTGTTGCAGCCGACCGAGATGGCGACCCAGGCGGCGTACGCGGACTCGCGGCGGGTCGGCAGGGTGGAGGGGAAGGTCTCCAGCGACTCCAGGATCTCGACCTGGGCCCTGCGCTCGACCGCGGCTCGCTCCAGCAGCGCCGGCAGGTGGCCGATGTTGTGGGTGCCGAAGACCACGTCGACCCAGGGGGCGCGTTTGACGATGCTCTCGCGGTCCTTCTGGGCCAGGCAGCCGCCGACGGCGATCTGCATGCCCTTGTGGCGGGTCTTGACCGGCGCGAGCTGGCCGAGGTTGCCGTACAGCTTGTTGTCGGCGTTCTCGCGCACCGCGCAGGTGTTGAACACCACCAGGTCCGGGTCGCCCTCGGGCCCGGCCTTGATGTACCCCGCGTCCTCCAGCAGGCCGGACAGCCGCTCGGAGTCGTGGACGTTCATCTGACAGCCGTGCGTGACGACCTTGTAGCTCTTCAATCCGCTCTCACCGCTCACCAGACCAGGGTACGGGCAGCGGCGAAGGGCTTTTCCCTGAGCTTCCACCACTCGTTCCACTCCCGTTCGGCCGGAGCGCCTGGCAGTATCCCTGCATGACCCCGACCACTGCGTCCCGTCTCGGCGCCGCCGTCCGCACCGCGGCCCGGAGCCCGCTGTGGCGCACGGTGCTGGTGGTGGTACTGCTGGTGGCCGGGTTCGGCGGCTGGTGGCTGTCGGCGGGCCGCTCGCCCGGGTACCCGCGCGGCGAGGTCCGCTTCGCCACCGGCGTGCAGCGCGGCGTCTACGACCGGTACGGGCAGCTGCTCCAGGCCCACGTCTCCCGGACCATGCCCGGGGTGCGGCTGGCCCTGGACAACTCCGAGGGCTCGATCGACAACCTCACCCGGGTGATCAGGGGCCGGGACGCCTTCGCGATAGCCACCGCCGACGCGGTCGCCGACTATCAGGGCCAGGGCAAGGAGAAGCTGCGGGCCATCGCCCGGCTGTACGACGACTACCTGCAGCTGATCGTCCCGGCCTCCTCCCCGGTGCGCCGCACCGCCGACCTCAAGGGCCTGAAGGTCGGCGTCGGCCTGCCGCAGTCCGGCGTGAACCTGGTGACCAAGCGGCTGCTGGGCGCGGCCGGCCTGGACCCGGACCACGACATCGTCCCGGTGCCGAAGGGAATCGGCGAGGCCGCCGACGACCTGCGCGCGGGCAGGCTGGACGCCTTCTTCTGGTCCGGCGGCCTGCCCACCAGCGCGCTCACCGACCTCTCCGACCACTTCCCGATCCGGGTCGTGCCGCTGAGCGACCTCGCCGAGGCCCTGCACAAGGCCGAGGGCGGCGGCACCGACGCCTACCGGGCGGCCACCATGCCCAAGGGGACGTACCCGAACGCCGAGCCCAAGGACGCCGTCGCCACGGTGGCCGTGCCCAACCTGCTGATCACCCTGGACGACGCGGACCCGCGCCTGGTCGAGGGCATGACCCGCGCGGTGATCGACAGCCGGGACCAGATCGGCGCCCAGGTGCACGCGGCCCAGCTGGTCGACCTGCGCACCGCCGTGTACACCGACCCGCTCCCGCTGCACACCGGCGCGGCCCGCTACTACCGCTCGGTGAAGCCGTAGGGCGCGGCCGCCGCCCGGTGAAGCCGTAGGGCGTAGGGCGTGCCCGCGGCTACTTCTCCGGCTACTTCTCCGGCCGGGGCACCGCCAGCGTCACCGCGAGCCCGGTCGGTCTGACCGGCGCGAAGCCGAGCGTGCCGCCGCCGGCCGCCAGCAGGGTGCGGGCGATGGACAGCCCGAGCCCCGAACCGTCCACGTTCTGGTGCCGCGTGCTGCGCCAGAACCGGTCCCCGGCCCGGGACAGCTCGTCCTCGGTGAGACCGGGCCCGGCGTCGGTGACGGTCACCGCGACCTCGTCCCGGCGCACCGTCACCCGCAGCCGCACCTCGCTGCCGGCCGGGCTGAACTTGAGCGCGTTGTCCACCACGGCGTCCAGGGCCGAGCCGAACCCGATCGGGTCGGCCATCCCGATCGCCAGCGCCGGGCCGTCCCAGCGCAGCCCGATCCCGCGCTGCTCGGCCACCGGCCGCCAGGCGTCCACCCGGGACAGCGTGAGCTCGGCGAGGTCGGTGCGCTCCGGTTCGGGGCGGGCGTGCTCGGCGGTGGCCAGGCCGAGCAGGTCGTCCAGCACCCGGGCCAGCCGGGCGCCTTCCTCCCGTACGCCGCTGAGCTCCTCCTCGTGGCCCTCGGGCAGTTCCAGGCCGAGCAGCTCGACCCGCAGCAGCAGGGCCGACAGCGGGTTGCGCAGCTGGTGGGAGGCGTCCGCGACGAAGGCCTTCTGCTGGTCCATGGCGAGCACCACGTGGTCCGCCATCTCGTTGAACGAGCGGGCCAGCCGCTGGAGTTCGGGCGGTCCGCCGCCCGGGGCGACCCGGGCGGCCATCCGGCCGGTGGCGATGTCGTGGGTGGCCCGGTCCAGGGTGCGCACCGGGCGCAGCACCCACTCGGTGAGCCGGACGGCGAGCAGCACGGCGACGATCATCGCGGCGGCCTCGCCCGTGCCGATCACCAGCCACTTGTGCACCACCCGGGTGCGCAGCGCCTGGGCCGGGGATTCGCTGAGCACCACCGCGACCACGTCGCCGTCGCGCACCACCGGGGCGGCGACGGTGATCGTCCGGTCCGGCGTCCACGGCCAGACCTGCGGCGGGTTGTGGCTGCGCCGCCCGTCCAGTGCCTCCTGGAAGGCCTGGGCGCCCCAGCCCCCGGAGGGCACCCGCCAGTCGTCCGGGGCGACGGCGAGCGGAACGCCGTCGCGCTGGAAGATGCCCAGGCGCACGCCGTACAGGTCGTGGTAGCGGCGGACCTCGGCCTCGATCGCGCGCTGCCGGCTGCCGTCGCCCGGGGCGGGTTCCGGGTCGCCCTTGCGGGCGGAGTCGGCGGCGCCGGAGGTGGGCAGGTCCTGGGCGAGGCGGGCGGCGTCGTCGAGCCGGTCGACGACCACCTTGGTCTGTTCGGCCGCCGCGACCGCCGCCGCGAGCGGCAGCCCCAGGGCGGCCAGGACGCAGAGCATGAGGGCGATCAGGATGCCGAGCAGGCGGGTGCGCACGTGCGGTCAGTGCTCCGCGGGGGCGCTCGGGGCCGGTTCGGCCGCGGCGGGCGCCGGGCAGTCGGGGATCAGCCGGTAGCCGACCCCGCGCACGGCCTCGACCAGGCCGGGCAGCGCCAGCTTGTTGCGCAGCGAGCCGATGTGCACCTCCAGGGTGCGCCCGTTGCCCTCCCAGCCGCTGCGCCAGACCTCGCTGAAGATCTGCTCGCGCCGGTAGACGACGCCGGGGCTCTGCGCGAGCAGTGCGAGCAGGTCGAACTCCTTGCGGGTGAGCGGCACGTCGCGGCCGTCCACGCTGACCCGGCGGCGCTCCCGGTCGATCCGGATGCCGCGGGACTCCAGCGGGCCGCGCTGCTGCGGCACGGTGTCGGGCGCGGGCACCGCCACCGCGGCGGGGGCGGCGCCGCGGCGGGCCACGGCGTGGATGCGGGCGAGCAGCTCGCCCATGTCGTACGGCTTGGTGACGTAGTCGTCGGCGCCCAGGTTGAGGCCGTGGATCCGGGAGCGGACGTCGGCTCGGGCGGTGACCATGATCACCGGCACGCCGCTGCCGGCCCTGATCCGGCTGCACACCTCGAAGCCGTCGCGGTCGGGCAGTCCGAGGTCGAGCAGCACCACGCGGTACGGCTCGTTGCCGTCCGGCACCAGGGCGTCCAGCGCCTCGTGCCCGCTGCGGGCGTGCCGGACCTGGAAGCCGTGCCGGCCCAGCACCGCGACCAGCGCGGCGGCCACGCGTTCGTCGTCCTCGACGAGCAGCAGTCGCATCCTGTCCTCCTCCTTCCCCCACGTGATCACCGATGATCACCGGGCCGATCGTTCAGGTCCCGGTCCTGCGCAGTATGGGCCAGTGAACGGCCCGGCGCCAGGTTCGACCGCGCACCGGGCCCCGGGGGAACGGGGAGCACCGGAGCGGATTCCCGCTGTGACATGCCCCGTCGGCGCCCGCGCGAACAGCGTGCGAGCGCCGTGTGGCCGTTTCGTGATCCTCAAGTTCCGCTCAGATCGGCTGACGGCGCGCGGTCATGGCTCCTAAGGTCGGCCCACCGGGGGCCGCGGCTCCGCCGGCCTCGGCCCCCGGATCCGTACCACCATTGCCTGTCAAGGGAGTTGAGACTTCTCGGACAGGCGTGATTCGACGACAGAGGGAGCAGGCGCGATGACCGAGAGCCCGGTCGAGGACTCCACCCCCGCAGCCGCCCCACTGGTCGTGCTGAGCAACGTCAACAAGCACTACGGTGCGCTGCACGTCCTGCAGGACATCGACCTCCGGATCGCCCAGGGCGAGGTGGTCGTGCTGATCGGCCCGTCCGGCTCGGGCAAGTCGACGCTCTGCCGGACGATCAACCGGCTGGAGACGATCGACTCCGGCGCGATCACGATCGACGGCCGGCCGCTGCCCGACGAGGGCAAGGAACTGGCCCGGCTGCGCGCCGAGGTCGGCATGGTGTTCCAGAGCTTCAACCTGTTCGCGCACAAGACCGTGCTGGAGAACGTGGTCATCGGCCAGGTGAAGGTGCGCAAGGTGCCCCGCCCGCAGGCCGAGAAGACCGCCCGGGAGCTGCTGGAGCGGGTCGGCGTCGGCGCGCAGGCGGACAAGTTCCCGGCCCAGCTCTCCGGCGGCCAGCAGCAGCGCGTGGCGATCGCCCGCGCGCTGGCCATGAAGCCCAAGGTGATGCTCTTCGACGAGCCCACCTCGGCGCTGGACCCGGAGATGGTCAACGAGGTGCTGGAGGTCATGCGCCAGCTCGCCGCGGACGGCATGACGATGGTCGTGGTCACCCACGAGATGGGCTTCGCCCGCTCCGCCGCCAACCGGGTCCTGTTCATGGCCGACGGGAAGATCGTCGAGCAGAACACCCCGGACGCCTTCTTCACCGCGCCGCGCTCCGAGCGCGCCAAGGACTTCCTCTCGAAGATCCTCCACCACTGACGCTTCGAGACCGGCGGGACCGCCCCCGGCCGCAGTGCCGGCCCGCCCCGCCCGTGCACGCCTTCCAGACGCCAGAGCCCGGTTGACACCGCGGCCCAGCCCCAGGAGAACCCTCATGAGGACGTCCCGCACCCTCGCCGTCGCGCTCTGTGCCGTCGCGCTCACCGCCACCGCCGCCTGCGGCAAGGACGGCACCCCCGGCGCCACCGCCGCGAGCAGCGGCGCCGGCGCCCCGAAGCTGCCGAGCTACACGGTCAAGACCGACGTCAAGGTGGACTCCGCGGTCCTCGCCGAGGCCAAGAAGCGCGGCCAGCTGATCATCGGCGCCAAGGCCGACCAGCCGAACCTCGGCTGGGAGGACGTCGCCAGCGGCGACCGCAGCGGCTTCGACATCGAGATCGCCAAGATGATCGCCGCCGACCTCGGCTTCACCCCGCAGCAGATCAAGTGGCAGACCCTGGTCTCCTCGCAGCGCGAGCCGGCCATCGCCAAGGGCCAGATCGACTTCTACGTCGGCACCTACAGCATCAACGACGAGCGCAAGAAGAGCGTCTCCTTCGCCGGCCCGTACTACATCGCCGGCCAGGACCTGCTGGTGAAGGCCGACAACACCACGATCACCGGCCCGGAGAGCACCGGCGGCAAGAACGTCTGCACCGCCACCGGCTCGACCTCGATCAAGAACATCCAGCAGTACAACCCGAAGGTCACCCAGTTCGACACCTACTCGGCCTGCGTCGAGAAGCTGATGTCCGGCGAGGTCGACGCGGTCACCACCGACGACGCGATCCTCAAGGGCTACGCCTCCAAGTACAGCCCCAAGCTCAAGGTGGTCGGCAAGCCGTTCACCAAGGAGAACTACGGCGTCGGCCTCAACAAGGACGACAAGGCGCTGCGCGACGCGATCAGCGACGCCCTCAAGGCCCACGAGGACAACGGCGACTGGAAGAAGGCCTACGACGCGACCCTGGGCGCCTCCGGCTCCCCGGCGCCGGACGTCCCGGCCCTCGAGCGCTACTGATCCGCCCGCCGTACGTCGACTCCCGACCATGAACTGAGAGGAGGGCCGCCGGATGGGGTTCCTGTTCGAGGACGACAACTTCGCGTTGTTCCGCGACGGCTTCCTACAGACGATCGAGGTGAGCGCGCTCAGCGCTCTTCTCGCCCTGCTGCTGGGCACCCTGCTGGCGGCCTTCCGGGTCTCCCCGGTGCCGGTCCTGCGCGCCTTCGGCACCGCCTGGGTGACGCTCTTCCGCAACACCCCGCTGACCCTGCTGTTCTTCGCCGTCACCTTCGGCCTGCCGCCGCTGGGCGTGCACTTCAGCCACCTGGCGTTCGCGGTGCTGGCGCTCGGCGGGTACACCGCCTCGTTCGTCTGCGAGGTCATCCGCTCCGGCATCAACACCGTGCCGCTGGGCCAGGCGGAGGCCGCCCGCAGCCTGGGCATGACCTTCGGCCAGACCCTCACCCTGGTCGTCCTGCCGCAGGCCGCCCGGACCGTCCTGGGTCCGATGAGCAGCGTGTTCATCGCCCTGCCCAGGAACTCGGCGATCGCCGGCGCGTTCAGCGTCCCCGAGCTGTACAGCGCCCAGCAGACCTTCTCCGAGCGCGGCTACTCGATCTTCGCCATCTTCTTCTGGGTGGCCTGCGCCTACCTGCTGATCAGCGCCACGGTCGCCACGTTCTTCCGCTTCCTGGAATCCCGACTGGCGGTGGCCCGATGAGTGTTCTGAACCGTCAGGCGTCGGCGAGTGTCCTCTACGACACCCCCGGCCCGAAGGCCCGCACCCGGTACCGCATGTTCGGCGTCCTCTCGGTGCTCGGCATCGCCGGTCTCCTCTGGTACGTCTTCAACGCGCTGAACGACAACGGCCAGTTCGACGCCGGCCTCTGGGACGCCTTCCAGTACACCTTCGTCCAGCAGCGGATCGTGGACGGCCTGCTGTCCACCCTGGAGGCCTTCGGCCTGGCCGCGCTGTTCTCGCTCACCCTGGGCGCGCTGCTGGCGGCCGGTCAGCTCTCCGACCACCGGCCGGTCCGCTGGTTCTGTACGGCCTTCACCCAGTTCTTCCGGGCGATGCCGCTGCTGATCCTGATCGTCGGGCTCTACTACGCCTTCTTCGCCCAGCAGCCGATGTGGGCGCTGGTGCTCGGTCTCACCCTCTACAACGGGGCGGTCCAGGCCGAGATCATCCGCAGCGGCGTCAACGCCGTCCCGCGCGGCCAGGGCGAGGCGGCGTACGGGCTCGGCATGCGCAAGACCCAGGTGATGACGTCGATCCTGGTGCCGCAGGCCGTCCGCTCGATGCTGCCCACGATGATCGGCCAGCTGGTCGTCACCCTCAAGGACACCTCGCTCGGCTTCATCATCACGTACCACGAGCTGCTGTTCGTCGGTAAGGCGATCGCCAGCCAGCCGATCAACGCCGCGGGCTTCCCCTACATCCCCGTGGTGCTCGTGATCGGCCCGATCTACATCGTGATGTGCCTTCTGTTGACCGCGCTCGCACGCTGGATCGAAGCACGTGGCCGTCGCGGCGCGAACCGGCGCACTTCAGGTTCTGCTTGACGGACACGCAGGTGAACTGTTGCATTGCTCTTCGTGACACCTCCCGGGAGCATCCACGCGGCATATGCGGCAGCGGTAACTGACGCCGGCCGATCGGCCGGTTCGCGCCCGGAGGTTCCCTCATGGACCCGGTGATCGTGGTCGGGGCCGGACCGGTCGGTCTGGCCCTGGCCCTCGCCCTGGCCCGGCACGAGGTACCCACCATCGTCCTGGACGAGGGCTCCGGGCTCTGCCCCGAAGGTCCGCGCAGCCTCGTGCTCGGCGCCGACACCGCCGCCTTCCTGACCCGGATCGGCTACCCGCGGGCCGCCTCGGACTCCGCGCTGTGGGACTCCTTCGCCGTCTGGCGCCGCCGCCAGGAGGTGCTGCGGATCGACCTCACCGATTCGCCCACCTACCACCTGCCCCAGCACCGCCTCCAGCGCGGGCTGCGCGACGCCCTCACCGGCACCCCGCTGATCAGGCTGGTCCCGCTCAACCGGGTCGTCGAACTCGAACAGGACCGGGACGGCGTCAGCATCCGCACCATGGGCACCCAGGACGGCTCCACCACCTGGTGGCGCGGCAGCCACCTGGTCGGCTGCGACGGCGCCAGATCCACCGTCCGCAAGCTCCTGAAGATCCGTTTCCCCGGCCGCCCGGCGGTCGACCGCAACGCCATCGCCACCGTCCGGGTCGACCTGCCCTTCGACGGCGCCCGACTGCACCGCGAGCCCCCGTGGCGGGGCGACCGCGAGGCCTCCGCCCGTCCGCTGCCGGACGGCGTCTGGCGGCTCGACTGGCGACTGCCCCCCGGCCGGCCCGCCGCCACCGAGACGGTCGACCCGCACGCCACCTGGCCCGGCATCGTCACCGGCGACACCCTGCTCACCCGGGTCACCTCCACCCTCACCGGCTGGTGCGGCGAGCTGCCCCGCTTCGAACTGCTGGCCGCCGCCGACCACACCGCCCAGCAGCGGCTCGCCGCCCGCTTCCGGATCGGCCGCTGCTTCCTGGCCGGCGACGCCGCCCACCTGCACGGCGCCCTCGGCATGCAGAACCTCCCGGACGGGCTGCGCGACGCCGACAACCTCGCCTGGCGGCTGGCCCTCGCCTGGCACCTCCACTCCGGCGGCCCGCAGCCCGGCGGATCGCTGCTGGACGGCTACGAGGCCGAGCGGCGCGGGGCGGTCGGCGCCCGGCTGCGCGCGGTCGACCAGTCCATGCCGCTGCTGCGCCCGCTGCGCGGCTGGCAGCAGACCCGGCGCTCGCTGCTGGTCGGCGGCTTCCGCAAGCACGCCCCGCTGCTCGCCGACGGCCAGCTCGGCACCGGCCGGTTCGGCGGCGCGCCCGCCTACCCGGCGGCGCCCTCCGGCGTCCCCGGCCGGGTCCCGGTGCAGCGCGGCGCGCGCGGCACCACCTCGCTCAGCGAGCTGCTGCCCGCCACCGCCCCCGGGGTGCTCGTCCCGGACCTGCCGGTGCTCGCCGACGACGGCACCCCCGACCACCTGCACGCCCGACTCGGCACCACCTTCCTCCTGCTGCTGGTCGCCCCCGGCACCGCCGTCTGGTCCTCCGAGCACTGGCTCGGCGCCGGCCTGATGCCCCGCCTCGCCGAGGTCGCCGCCGCCCTGCCCGTCCCCGCCGAGGTGCTGGTCACCGAGGACTACCCGGGCGCCGGCCCGCACACCGTTCTGCTGATCCGCCCGGACGGCCACCTCGTCGGCGTCACCCAGGGTGCCGTCGCCGAGGACCTCCTCGCCCTCGCCGACCGCGCCCGCGGCGGCCCGGCCACACTCACCCCGACCCCCGACCCGGCCGAGCAGCCCGCGCCCCGTGAGGTGGACTCCCCGAGCCAGGGCGTGTCCTGACGGGTCCTGGCGGGACGGCCCGGCAGGTCTGGCAGGTCTGGCAGGGGCGTCCTAGCCGGCCACCGCCGTGGCCCGGCTCTCGCGGACCACCGTCACCCGGATCCGGCCCGGGTAGGTCAGCTCGGTGGAGAACTGGCGGGCGACCTCACGGGCGATCAGCTCCGCGCCCAGGTCGTCCACCGCGTCCGGGCGGACCATCACCCGGACCTCCCGGCCGGCCTGCATCGCGTACACCTCGGCCACGCCCTGGTGCGAGCGCGCGATCTCCTCCAGCCGCGCCAGCCGCCGCACGTACAGCTCCAGCGACTCCTTGCGCGCGCCCGGCCGGCCGCCCGAGCAGCCGTCCGCGGCCTGGGTCAGCACGGCCGTCACCGTCCGGGGATCGACCTCGTTGTGGTGGGCGGCGATCGCGTGCACCACCTCGGGGGACTCGCCGTACCGCCGGGCGAGCTCCGCGCCCACCGCCGCGTGGCTGCCCTCCGACTCATGGGTGAGCGCCTTGCCGATGTCGTGCAGCAGCGCCGCGCGCCGCACCGGCTCCGGGTCCACTCCGAGCTCGGCGGCCATCATCCCGGCCAGGTGCGCGGACTCCAGCAGGTGCCCGAGCACGTTCTGCCCGTACGACGCCCGGTAGCGCAACGAACCCAGGGTGCGGACGAGTTCGGGGTGCATCGCGCCGACCCGGGCGTCCAGCAGGGCGTCCTCGCCGGCCCGGACGCAGCGCTGCCCGACCTCCTCGCGGCTGCGCTCGTGCAGGTGCTCGATCCGGGTCGGGTGGATCCGGCCGTCCTCGACCAGCTGCTCCAGGGTGAGCCGGGCGGTCTCCCGGCGGACCGGGTCGAAGCAGGACAGCTGCACCGACTCGGGGGTGTCGTCGACGATCAGGTTCACGCCGGTGACCGCCTCGAAGGCCCGGATGTTGCGGCCCTCCCGACCGATGATCCGGCCCTTGATGTCCTCGTTCGGCAGCGGCAGGACGGTGACGGCGCTCTCCATCGTCTGCTCCGTCGCCAGCCGCTGGATCGCCCCGGCGACGATGTCCCGGGCCCGGCGCTCGCCCTCCTCCTTGGCCTCGCGCTCGATCTCCCGGACGGTGACCGCGGCCTCCCGCCGGACCGACTCCTCGGCCTCCCGCAGGAGTTCGGCACGGGCCTGCTCGGCGGAGAGCCCGGCGGCCCGCTCCAGCGCCGCCACCCGGCGGGCGACCAGCGCCTCGGACTCGCTCCGGGACCGCTCCAACTCGGTCGAGCGCTCCGCCAGTTCGTCCTCGCGGCGGCGCAGCCTGCGCAGCTCCTCGGCCATGTCCTGCTCGCGCCGGGCGAGTTCGGCCCGCTGCCCGGCGCTCTGCTCCTCGGCCCGCCGACGGGCCTGCTCGGCCTCGGCCAGCGCGCTGTGCCGGGCCGCCCGGAGCCGCCTGACCACCAGCCCGGCGGCCACCGCGAACACCAGCAGCAGGAACGCGGCCGATCCGGCGACCGCCACCAGCGAGCCGCCCGGGCCGGTGCCCGCCGAGATCCCCATGTGCCGCCCACTCCCCCGTCGCCGCGCGGGCCGCCGTACGGAGGCGCCCCGGGAACTGATGGCGAGGCTAGGTGGGGGTCATGAAAGGGTCAAGGGTTGACCTGGTTCACTCCAGGACGCCTACAGAACTGCCACTACTCCCGACCCGACAGTTCACTCCGCTCCTCCTCCAGCGCTCTGCGCACCACCCGGAACGCCAGTCCCTCGGAGTAGCCGCGCCGGGCCAGCATCCCGACCAGCCGCCGGGTGCGCACCTGTGCGTCCAGCCCTCGGGTGGAACGCAGCCTGCGCTCCACCAGCGCCCGGGCCGCGTCCGTCTCGTCGTCGTGGTCGACCTGGGCGACGGCCTGCTCGACCAGGTCGGCGGCGACACCCTTGGTGCGCAGCTCCTGGGTCAGCGCCCGCCGGGACAGGCCCCGGACGGCGTGCCGGGACTCCACCCAGGCCGCGGCGAAGGCCGCGTCGTCGATCAGCCCGACCTCTTCGAGCCGGATGAGCACCTCGTCGGCGACCTCGTCCGGGATCTCCCGCTTGCGCAGGGCGTCGGCGAGCTGCTTGCGGGTCTTGGCGGCGCCGGTCAGCAGCCGCAGGCAGATGTCCCGCGCGCGGGTCTCCGGATCGACCGACTCCTCGGCCTGCTTCCGGGAGGCGCGGCCGGTGCCCTCCTCCCCGGACGGCCCGGCCGCGGAACGGCCCCGACGGGTGCCGCGACGGGAGGCCGAGGCGGCCGCACCCCCGTGACCGGCCGCCTCGCCTCCGCCCCGGCCGCTCTCCACGGCCGCCGGTGCCGAAGCGGGCCCCGCCGCTTCGAGTTCCTCGGCCTCCAGGGCCGAGCGCCGCCGTCGGCGGCCGGTGGGCAGCTCGGAGGCGGAGACCAGGCCGAGCGCCTCGACCGATGCTTCCGCCGGCTCCGGCCCGGGCGCCGCGCCGCGCACCGCCCGGTCCGGAGCCAGGTCGAACTCCGGCTCGGGGCCGGATGCCCACTGCGTGGTGGAGCGGCGGTCGCGCCTGGAGGGCCGCCGCCCGGGCCTCTCGGCCGCCGGCTCCGGTTCCTCCGCGACCGCGGCGAACCAGTCCGGCGGGCCGTAGTCGTCGTCCTCCGGGCCCGCCGGGCCGCCGCCCACCGTGTCGTACTGCGTCAACGGATCAGGCCTTGGCCGCCGCCGTCTTCTTCGCCGCGGCCGTCTTGGTGGCGGTCGCGGTGATCGGCTTGGCGGCGCCGTCGGCGGCGGGAGCGGCAGCGGCAGCGGCGTCGGCCCCACCCTCGGCCGGCTCCTCCACCTTCGGGCCGATGCCGAGCTTGCCCTTGATCTTCCGCTCGATCTCGTCGGCGAGCTGCGGGTTGTCCCGCAGGAAGTTCCGGGCGTTCTCCTTGCCCTGGCCGAGCTGGTCGCCCTCGTAGGTGTACCAGGCGCCCGACTTGCGGATGAAGCCGTGCTCCACGCCCATGTCGATCAGGCCGCCCTCGCGGCTGATGCCCACGCCGTAGAGGATGTCGAACTCGGCCTGCTTGAACGGCGCGGCGACCTTGTTCTTGACCACCTTGACACGGGTGCGGTTGCCGACCGCCTCGGTGCCGTCCTTCAGGGTCTCGATCCGGCGGATGTCGAGGCGGACCGAGGCGTAGAACTTCAGCGCCCGGCCACCCGTCGTGGTCTCCGGCGAACCGAACATCACGCCGATCTTCTCGCGCAGCTGGTTGATGAAGATCGCGGTGGTGTTCGACTGGTTCAGCGCACCGGCGATCTTGCGCAGCGCCTGGCTCATCAGTCGGGCCTGCAGACCGACGTGCGAGTCGCCCATCTCGCCCTCGATCTCGGCGCGCGGCACGAGCGCCGCGACCGAGTCGATGATCACCAGGTCGATCGCGCCGGAGCGGATCAGCATGTCGGTGATCTCCAGCGCCTGCTCACCGGTGTCCGGCTGGCTGACCAGCAGGGCGTCGGTGTCCACGCCGAGCTTCTTGGCGTACTCCGGGTCGAGCGCGTGCTCCGCGTCGACGAACGCGACCGTGCCGCCGGCCTTCTGGGCGTTGGCGGCCAGGTGCAGGGTCAGGGTGGTCTTGCCGGAGGACTCGGGGCCGTAGATCTCGACCACCCGGCCGCGCGGGATGCCGCCGACCCCGAGGGCGACGTCCAGGGCGGTGGACCCGGTGGAGATCACCTCGACCGGCTCATTGGCCTTCTCGCCGAGGCGCATCACCGAGCCCTTGCCGAACTGCCGCTCGATCTGGGCGAGAGCGGTCTCCAGGGCCTTCTCGCGGTCCGTACCTGCCATGGCTTTTTCCCTCGGGTTCTGTGCTGTGCGCTTCATCGTCCTCGACGCTAGCGCGTCCCACTGACAAACGGGCTCGATCGGGCTCGGCCTGTGGAAAACTCCTCGCCGGAGAGTACAAAGAACATCTGTTCGATTCAAGCGTCGCACGTCCGGGCCGTGGCGCCCCCCGGGGCACCCCCCGGGGCGGCGCCCCCGGGCACTCCCCCCGCCGCGTCCCCTCCCCGCCCACCAAACCGCCCACCCCCCGGGGCCCCACCCCGCGCCGCGCCCGCCGCGCCCGCCGCTGCTCGCCCCGGTCGATCCGCGGATCGGTGGCCACCTCGTACCGCCGCACGTACGTCCCCACGAAGCCCTGGAGCGTGGCCGCCGCCGGGATCGCGATCACCGCGCCGACCGCGCCGAGCAGCGCCGCGCCCGCGATCACCGAGCCGAAGGCCACCGCCGGGTGCACGTCCACCGTCCGCGCGGTGATCCGCGGCTGCAGCAGGTAGTTCTCGACCTGCTGGTAGACCACCACGAAGACCAGCACCCAGAGCGCGTCCACCGGCTCCACCGTCAGCGCCACCAGCACCGGCAGCGTCCCGGCCAGGTACGTCCCGAGGGTCGGCACGAACTGCGACATGACGCCGGCCCAGACCGCCAGCGCGGCCGCGTACGGCAGGTCCAGCAGCTCGAACATCACCCAGTGCCCGGCGGCCGACACCACCGCGAGCAGCGCCCGGGAGTACAGGTAGCCGCCGGTCTTGGCGAGCGCGATCTCCCAGGCCCGCAGCACCTCGCCCTGCTTGGCGGGCGGCAGCATCGAACAGACCGTCCGGCGCACCCGCGGGCCCTCGGCGGTGAAGTAGAAGGTGAACAGCCCGACCGTGAAGGCCTGGAAGAGCCCGCCGATCACGGTGGACGAGACGCCCCAGACATTGTCGGCGGCCTGCTGGACGTAGTTCTCGATGGTGCCGGAGTCCTTGAGCAACCGATTCTGCAACTCGCCCAGCGAGAGGTCCTGGTGGAAGGTCTGGTTGATCCAGCCGATCAGATTGTCGACCAGGTGCGGAAGGTCCCCCGCGATCTTCGCCACCTGGTCGACCAGCAGCGTGCCGAGCGCGGCGAGGAAGCCCACCACCGCGGCCCCGACCGCCACGAAGACCAGGAAGGTCCCCACCCCCCGGCGCACCCCGCGCGCCGCCATCCGGTCCACGGCCGGCTCCAGCGCCAGCGACAGGAAGAACGACACCAGCAGCATCACGAACAGGTCGATCAGCTGCCGGAACGCCCAGTCGGCGAGCTGGAACACCCCCACCAGCACCAGGAACAGCACCATCGCCCGCGGCAGCCAGCGCGGCATCCCGCCGCCCCAGAGCCCCCCGCCCACCGGAGCGCCCTCGGCACTCCGGTCCGAATTCTTCTGCTCTGCGCTATTTGTCACCCGAACAGTCTGTCCCATGCCGCCCGGAGGCCGGCACTCAGCGCAGCACGCCGGAGACGCCCTGGGTGTCGCAGACCACGCGCCAGACGTCCTTGGCCTCCCAGCCCGACTCCAGCGCCTGGCGCACCGTCCGCCCGCCCAGCTCGCTCATCACATGGTCGGTCGCGAACGACTCCGCGTACGACTCCCCGAAGTGCGCGTACATCCGTCGCCAGAAATCCGTCAGCCTCATGCCTCGAGTATCCCGGACCGCGCCCGCCAGTCCCCGGCCGTCAGCGCGTACTCGACCTCACCGTGATCACTGCCCGGGATCGTCTCCGGGCAGTCCTCGCGGAACGTACGGACGTACGAGAGCCCGCTCTTCTCCATCACCCGCCGCGCGCCCGCGTTCACCGTCATGGTGTACGCCACCACCCGCTCCACCCCCAGCTCCGCGAACCCGCGCCGGACCAGCGCCCGCGCTCCCTCCGTCGCGTACCCGCGCCCCCACGCGGCCCGCCGCAGGCGGTACCCGAGCTCGACCTCCCCGCGCTCCCCCTCCCGCGTCGGCCGGAACTCGAACCACCCCAGGAACGCCCCGCCCGCCCGCTCCTCGGCAGCCCACCAGCCGAGGTCGCCGTACCGCCGGTAGTGCTCCAGGTACTGCGGCAACAACTCCCCCTCGACCCACTCCCGCGGGCTCGGCCTCCCCCCGGTGAGGAAGCGCATCACCGCGGGGTCCCCGTCCAACTCCACGAGCCGGTCCGCGTCCGCCGCCGTGAAGCGCCGCAGCACCAGCCGCTCGGTCGTCAGGAACACCGCCGCGTCCGATTCACCCATGCCCCGATCCTCACCCCCGTCCCGCCGCCCCGTCACCTGCTTTTCCCCGCCCCACCACCCGATGGGCGCGCGGGGCGCAGCCCGCGCGCCCGCAGCGGAAACCGCGCCCCCGTCACCGGGGCAGCGCCAGCAGCCCCGCACCGAAGTACTGCCGCTCCCCGCAGCCGAACACCCCCGCAGGACACCCCGGCGCCGCCGCCCCCGCCAGCACCCCCGCCAACCCGTCCGCCCCCAGGTCCGGACGCAGGGCCGCCACCACCGCCACCGCCCCGGTCACGTGCGCGGCCGCCATCGAGGTCCCCGCCAGCGCGGCGTACCGCCCGTCCGGCCAGTCGGAGACGATCGCGCCCTGCGGCCCGCCGTCCGGGTCGCCCCCCGGCGCGGCCAGCGAGACCCGTCCGCGGCCGTAGTTGGAGTAGCCCGCCGGGTGCCCGTCCCGGTTGACCGCGGTGACGGTGACCACCCCGGGCAGCTCGCCGGGCAGCCGCACGCACTCGGTGCCCAGGTGGCGGACGGGCGCCGGCCCCGAGACCCGGTCGTTGGGGCTCCGGTCGTCGGTCCGCCCGGCGCCGAGGTCCTGCCCGTCGTTGCCCGCCGAGGCGACCACCACCGCCCCCTTCCGCCGGGCGTACCCGACGGCCCGCCCGACGGCCGCGGTCAGTGCGGCCTGGTCCCGGTCCTCGGGGCAGTTGTACTTCCACGGGTCGGCGAAGTAGCTGTTGTTGATCGCCCTGGCCCCGTGGTCGGCGGCCCAGAGCATGCCGCAGACGACGTTCTCGGCGTAGTACTGCCCGAGCGGCCCGAGCAGCCGGACGGCGGCGATCCGTACGCCCGGCGCGACCCCGGTGACGCCGTGGCCGTCCCGGGTGGCGCCCACGATCCCGGCGACGTGCGTGCCGTGGCCGCTCTCGACCACCCCGGGGTCCGGCCGCCAGGCGCCGGTCCGGGCGTCGGGCCGGCCGTCCGCGCAGGAGGCGGAGGCCTTGGGGTCGACGGCGGCGCGCAGGTCCGGGTGGGTGTCGTCGACGCCGGAGTCCAGCACGGCGACCAGCACCTTGTGCAGCACGTCGGCGCCCGGCACCGCACCCCCGGCCGGCACCACGCCCCCGCCCCGCCCCGCGCCTGCGGCCGGCGGCGCGCCACCGGACACCGCCGAGGCATCGCCCGCCCGGACGCCGGCGCTCCCGACCATGGCGAGGTTCCAGGCGCCCGCCTCCCCCGGATCGGGCACCGTCACGGTCCCCGAGTCCGCCCGGTCACCACCGCGCGGAAGGACGTCCCCGCTCCGCCGCGTCCCGGCCACCGGCCCCGCGCCAGTGCCCGCCGAGAAGTCGCCCGCCCCCGCCACCGCCCGCGGCGGCGCGACCACCGGCGCGGTCCTGGTCGCGCCGACGGCGGCGATCCCGGGCCGGGCCCGCACCCGGTCGGCGAACGGGCCGGTCGCGTACACCAGCGCGGCCCCGATCTGCGGGTACTCCTGGACCACCTGCCCGCCCGCGGCCCGGCTCTCCGCACCGGCCCGGGCCGCGCCGGCGGCGTCCTCGCCCTCGGCCAGCACCAGGTAGCTGAGGTACGCCCGCCCCGATCCGGACACGTACGGGACGGCGCCACCCACCACGAGCGCCGTGAGCAGCATCGCGAGCAGCGCCCTGACGGGCCCGCCGACCCGGCGGCGCCGGACGGTCCTGCCCGACGGGTGCACCTGCGCCATCGCACGGTCTCCGCTCGTCGGTCCGGTGGGTCACGGCTGGATCAAGCATCCGATTCCTCACCATATGAGCGGATTGTTGTTTCTGCTCCCCGGCTTGCACCCCTCCCCCCGCGCCTTCCGCCCGCCCTCCCCGCACCTCAAGCCCGTCCCCTCCCGGACCCCCGTCCCGGCCCACCCCCACTTGTCGGTCCCACCCGGCACCATGGGGGCATGGCGCCCCAGCACCCGACCCCGCCCGCCGACGACCCCCTGGCCGGTTTCGCCCCGGCCACCCGGGCCTGGTTCACCGGCGCCTTCTCCGCCCCCACCGCCGCCCAGGCCGAGGCCTGGCGGGCCATCCAGCGGGAGACGGACGTCCTGGTGGTCGCCCCCACCGGCTCCGGCAAGACGCTGGCCGCCTTCCTCTCCGCCCTCGACCGCCTCAGCACCACCCCGCCCCCCGCCGAGCCCAGGCGCCGCTGCCGGGTCCTCTACGTCTCGCCGCTCAAGGCGCTCGCGGTGGACGTCGAACGGAACCTGCGCGCCCCGCTGGCCGGCCTGCGCCAGGCCGCGGTGCGGCTCGGCCTGCCCGAACCGGAGGTCCAGGTCGCCATCCGCTCCGGCGACACCCCGGCCGCCGACCGCCGCCGCTTCGCGACCCACCCGCCGGACATCCTGATCACCACCCCCGAGTCGCTGTTCCTGCTACTCACCTCCGCCTCCCGGGAGGCCCTGCGCGGCGTGGACACGGTGATCCTGGACGAGGTGCACGCGGTCGCCGGCACCAAGCGCGGCGCGCACCTCGCACTCAGCCTGGAGCGGCTGGACGAGCTGCTGGACCGCCCGGCCCGCCGGATCGGCCTGTCCGCGACGGTCCGCCCGGTCGAGGAGGTGGCCCGCTTCCTGAGCCCCCGGCGGGGCGCCGCCGTGGTCCAGCCCGCCTCCGAAAAGGACTTCGACCTCTCGGTGGTCGTCCCCGTCCCCGACCTGGACGACCTGCCCGCCGCCCCGGCCACCGGCGGCGCTGCCGGCACCGACCCGCAGCGGCAGGCGTCGATCTGGCCGCACGTCGAGGAGCGGATCGTCGACCTGGTCGAGGCGCACCGCTCGACCATCGTCTTCGCCAACTCCCGCCGGCTGGCCGAGCGGCTGTGCAACCGGCTGAACGAGATCGCCTACGAGCGCGCCACCGGCACCGCCGTCCCCGGGGCGCACGCCCCGGCCGAGCTGATGGGCGGCTCGGGCGCGGCCAAGGGCGCGCCCCCGGTGATCGCCCGGGCCCACCACGGCTCCGTCTCCAAGGAGCAGCGGTCGCTCGTCGAGGAGGAGTTGAAGGCCGGCCGGCTGCCCGCCGTGGTCGCCACCTCCAGCCTGGAGCTGGGCATCGACATGGGCGCCGTCGAGCTGGTCGTCCAGGTCGAGTCCCCGCCCTCGGTCGCCTCCGGCCTGCAACGGGTCGGCCGGGCCGGCCACCAGGTCGGCGCCGTCTCCACCGGTGTGTTCTTCCCCAAGTACCGGGGGGACCTCGTGCAGTCCGCCGTGGTCACCGAGCGGATGCGGGCCGGCCGGATCGAGTCGCTGCGCGTCCCGCGCAACCCGCTGGACGTGCTCGCCCAGCAGCTGGTCGCGATGACGGCCCTGGACGCCTGGCCGGTGGACGAGCTGCTCGCCGTGGTCCGCCGCGCCGCCCCCTTCGCCACCCTCCCGCAGTCCGCGTTCGACGCCGTGCTCGACATGCTGGCCGGCCGCTACCCCTCGGACGCATTCGCCGAGCTGCGCCCCCGCCTGGTGTGGGACCGGGTGGCCGGCACGGTGACCGGCCGCCCCGGCGCCCAGCGGCTGGCCGTCACCTCCGGCGGCACCATCCCCGACCGCGGCCTGTTCGGCGTCTTCATCGCCGGCACCACCGCGTCCGACTCGAAGACGGGGAAGAAGGGCGGTGGCGGGCGACGGGTGGGCGAGCTCGACGAGGAGATGGTCTACGAGTCCCGCGTCGGCGACGTGTTCACCCTCGGCACCACCTCCTGGCGGATCGAGGAGATCACCCACGACAAGGTGCTGGTCACCCCGGCTCCCGGCGTCCCCGGCCGGCTCCCGTTCTGGAAGGGCGACACCCTCGGCCGTCCGCTCGAACTCGGCCGCGCCCTCGGCGCCTTCACCCGCGAACTGGGCGCCCTCCGGCCCGAGGCCGCCACCGCGCGCCTCCAGCAGGCCGGCCTGGACGACTGGGCGGCCGCCAACCTGCTGGACTACCTGGCCGAGCAGCGCGCCGCCTGCGGCCACCTCCCGGACGACCGCACCATCGTGGTCGAGCGCTTCCGGGACGAGCTCGGCGACTGGCGGATCGTCATCCACTCCCCCTTCGGCGCCCAGGTGCACGCCCCCTGGGCGCTCGCCCTCGGCGCCCGGCTGCGCGAGAAGCACGGCCTGGACCCGCAGGTCATGCACGCCGACGACGGCATCGTGCTGCGCCTGCCCGACGCCGACCTGCTGGCCGCCGACTTCGACTTCGGCGGCCCCCCGGAGCAGGCGGTCCCGGACGAGGCACCGGTCGGCGCCGACGCCGCCCTGTTCGACCCCGGCGAGATCGAACAGCTGGTCACCGACCAGGTCGGTGGCTCCGCCCTGTTCGCCTCCCGCTTCCGGGAGTGCGCCGGCCGCGCCCTGCTGCTCCCCCGTCGCAGCCCCGGCCGCCGCACCCCGCTCTGGCAGCAGCGCCAGCGCGCCGCCCAGTTGCTCGAAGTCGCCTCCGAGTACGGCTCGTTCCCGATCGTCCTGGAGGCCGTCCGGGAGTGCCTGCAGGACGTGTTCGACGTCCCCGGCCTGGTCGAGCTGATGGGCGATCTGGAGTCCCGCGCCGTCCGCCTGGTCGAGGTCACCACCCCGGAGCCCTCACCCTTCGCCCGCTCGCTGCTGTTCGGCTACGTCGCCCAGTTCCTCTACGAGGGCGACACCCCGCTCGCCGAGCGCCGTGCCGCCGCCCTCTCGCTCGACTCCCGGCTGCTGTCCGAACTCCTCGGCCAGGCCGAACTGAGCGAACTGCTCGACCCGCAGGTGCTCACCGAGCTGGAGGCCGAGCTCCAGCGCCTCACCCCCGAACGCCGGATCAAGGACGCCGAGGGTGTCGCCGACGCCCTGCGCCTGCTCGGCCCGCTCACCGAGGCCGAGTTGACGCTCCGCGGCGCCGATCCGCTCTGGGCCCTGGAGCTGGAGGCGGCCCGCCGGGTGATCCAGGTCCGGATCGCCGGCGAGCAGCGCTGGACCGCGATCGAGGACGCCGGACGGCTGCGCGACGCGCTGGGCACGCCGCTGCCGGTGGGTGTCCCGGAGGCCTTCACCGAACCGGTCAAGGATCCGCTGGGCGATCTGATCGCCCGCCACGCCCGTACCCACGGCCCGTTCGCCGCCGCGGAGGCCGCCGCTCGCTACGGCCTGGGCGGCGCCGTGGTCGCCGGCACCCTGCACCGCCTGACCGCCGCCGGCCGTCTGGTCCAGGGCCGCTTCAGGCCCTCCGAGAGCCACACCGCCCCCGAGTGGTGCGACGCCGAGGTGCTGCGCCGGCTGCGCCGCCGCTCGCTGGCGGCCCTGCGCCAGGAGGTCGAGCCGGTCCCGCCGCGCGCCCTGGCCGCCTTCCTGCCGCAATGGCAGCACCTGTCCGGCCACCGGCTGCGCGGCCCGGACGGCCTGCTGCGGGTGGTCGAGCAGCTCCAGGGCACCGCCCTGCCCGCCTCCGCGCTGGAGAAGCTGATCCTCCCGGCCCGGCTCACCGACTACTCCCCCGGTCTGCTGGACGAGCTGATGGCGGCCGGCGAGGTCGGCTGGTGCGGGGCCGGCGCGCTGCCCGGCAAGGACGGCTGGCTCAGCCTGCACCTCGCCGAGAACGCCCACCTGCTGCGCCCCGAGCCCGTTCCGCCCGCGCTCACCCCGGTGCACAGCGCCCTGATGTCCGCACTGGCCGGCGGCTACGGCCTGTTCTTCCGCCAGCTCGTCCAGCAGTTGCCGGAGGAGACCGCCGAGGCGGAGATCGTCGCGGCGCTCTGGGACCTGGTCTGGGCCGGTCACGTCACCAACGACACCCTCGCCCCGCTGCGCGCCCTGCTCGGCTCCGGACGGACGGCGGGCGCCACCGCCCACCGCGCGCCGAGGTCCACCCCGCGCGGCCGCTACGGCGGCGCCGGCCGCGCCTTCGGCCGGGTCGGCGGCGCCCTGCGCAGCGGCCCGCCGACGGTGGCCGGCCGGTGGTCACTGCTGCCCGCCTTCGCCGCCGACCCGACGGTCCGGGCCACCGCCCGGGCGCAGAGCCTGCTGGACCGGCACGGCCTGCTCACCCGGGGCACGGTGGCGGCCGAACGGGTGCCCGGCGGCTTCGCCGGCGTCTACCGGGTGCTCGCCGCGATGGAGGAGCGCGGCCGGGCCCGCCGGGGCTACTTCGTCGAGGGCCTGGGCGGCGCCCAGTTCGCCATGGAGGGCGCGGCGGACCGGCTGCGCTCGGTGAACGGCCGGCTGGAGCGGGCCCGGGCCGCCGAGTGGCCGGTCTCCCCGGTGGGCGAGCCGCCGCAGACGCTGGTGCTGGCGGCCGCGGACCCGGCCAACGCGTACGGCGCCGCCCTGCCCTGGCCCGAGCCGCCCACCGCCCCCGGCGGCAAGGAGTCCACCGCCCACCGCCCGGGGCGCAAGGCGGGCGCCCTGATGGTCCTGGTGGACGGCGAGCCGGCGCTGTACGTCGAGCGCGGCGGCAAGTCCCTGCTGGCCTGGCCGCAGGACGGAGCCACCCTGGCGCTGGCGGCCGGGGCGCTCGCGGCCGCCGTCCGGGAGGGCGCGCTCGGCAGCGTGACGGTCGAGCGGGCCAACGGCGAGCCCGCCCTCGGCTCGGATCTCGGCCGGGCCCTGGAGGAGGCCGGCTTCCACGCCACCCCGCGCGGCCTGCGTCTGCGCCCCTGACCACGCGGTTCCGGCCCCGTCGAATCACCCGGTCGGCGGCGGCTGTACCTCCACCGGCTCCACCGGTGCCACCGGCTCCGCGCGCGGACGCCGGGCCGGTCCGGTCGCGTTCCAGTCGGCGTGGACCGGAATGAGACCGAGTCCCCAGCCGCCGGCCGCGAGCAACCCCAGCACCGCACCGTCGGTCAACTGCCCCCGGACCACCAGGAGCCACCAGGCGAGCCCGGCCGCCGAGAGCGCCAGCAGCCCGCGCACCGGACGCCGTACCCGGGTGGACAGCCGCGCCCGGGCCCGTATTCGGGCCATCGGGCGCGTCTGCGCGTCTGTTCGCACGACCGCCCTCCCTTCGCTCGCCCCGGGCAGGGGCGCCCGGGAGTCGAGGCCGGGATCAGGCGGCGACCACGTCCATCGCGGCGGCCTTGGGCGACAGGGTCGCCCGGTCGGTGCCGGGGGCGGGCAGCGGAACCGGTTCGAGTACCGGCCTCAGCAGATCACCTTCGGAGAGGGTGGCCATCGCCGCAAGTTCGGCGAGCGACAGTTCGTCGCTGACCTCGCGCATGACCTCGGACATCCGGACATCGAGTGCGTCGCAGATGGCGGAGAGCAGCTCCGAGGACGCCTCCTTCTGTCCCCGCTCGACCTCGGAGAGGTATCCGAGCGAAACCCTGGCGGCCGCCGACACCTCGCGGAGTGTGCGGCCCTGGCGCTGGCGCTGCCGACGCAGTACATCGCCCAGTAGGCGACGAAGCAGGATCATCGGTGCCTCCCTCCTCGGACTGCGGATCGAGATGTCACGACCCCACCGTACCGCCTTGCCCGCTTCGCGTGCGGGGACCCTGGTCGTGTTCACTCTGGGCTGCAAGGCCGTCCCCCTCCTCGTTCCGGTGTCGTACCGGGGTTCGCGGGCCCTTCGTGGTACCCGTCGCGACCCGCCCCGCCACCGTCACGCAACTCGTTCGCCACCTGGTTTCTGCCCAACCAGGGTGTTGGATGTAACACGATCCTCCAGCTGTCCCATACCCGCGCACCGGATCGCCGGATCCCGGTTCGGTGGAGATCCCCGCCCGACGGGGCCCCTACCGCGCGAACCGACCGACCAGCAGCTCCAGCGCCGCGGTCACCGCCCCGTGACGGATTGTGGCACGACCCCCCGACAGCAGGGGAGAACTGACCAGAGTTCCCCCCGGGCCGGCGACCGCCAGGTGCACCGTGCCCACCGGCCGCCCGTCCTGCGGGTCCGGCCCGGCCACCCCGGTCGTCGCGAGCCCGTACGTGGCCCCCAGCAATCCGCGCACGCCCTCGGCCATCTGCCGGGCCACCACCGGATGGACCGGCCCGTACACGTCCAGCAGGCCCTCGTCCACCCCGAGCACCGAGGCCTTCAGTTCGGTCGCGTACGCGGTGACCGAGCCCCGGAAGGTCGCGGACGCCCCGGGGACGTCCACCAGCGCGGCGGCCAGCAGACCCCCGGTCAGCGATTCGGCGACCGCGAGCGTGCCGCCCTCGGCCCGCAGCGCGGCGTGCGCCCGCTCGGCCAGCTCGTAGTCCCGCTGCGCCACGTCCCGCTCCGCCACGTCCCGCTCCGACACCCGGTCTCCCCCGTCGCTCAGCGGCCGGCCCGGGCCGCGGCCTGTCCCTCGCGGCGCAGTCGCAGCGCCTGTCCGATGTAGTCCAGCGCGGTGCCGACGGTCAGCAGTACCGCCAGGCCCATCAGCACGGCCCGCCCGGTGGCCAGCCAGCCGGTCAGCGGCAGCACGTACATGCCGACCGCGGTGCCCTGGGTGAGCGTCTTGAGCTTGCCGCCGCGGCTGGCCGGGATGACGCCGTAGCGGATCACCCAGAAGCGCATCAGCGTGATGCCGAGCTCGCGGGCCAGGATCACCACGGTGACCCACCAGGGCAGGTCGCCGAGCACCGAGAGGCCGATCAGCGCCGACCCCATGATCGCCTTGTCGGCGATCGGGTCGGCGATCTTGCCGAAGTCGGTGACCAGGCCCTTGCGCCGGGCGAGCTCGCCGTCGAACAGGTCGGTGATCATCGCGATCGCGAACGCCGCCCAGGCGACCGCGCGCCACTTGGGGTTGTGCCCGTCGTCGGCGAACAGCAGGGCCACGAAGACCGGCACCAGCAGCACCCGGACCATCGTGAGCACGTTGGCGATGTTCCAGATCCCCGGGGCGGACGCCGCCGCGGCCACCGGTCTGCCCGGGTGGGCCGCGGCCGGGGCGACGGGCCCCTTGGTCATTCCCCGACTCCCGAGACCTTGGCCCCCGCGACCTCGGCGCCCGGGGTCCTGGGCGGTCGCACCTGCTCCAGCGCCTCGGCGATCAGGTCGACGCCCTCGCTGGCGACCACCTTGGCCCGCCAGAACTGGCCGATCCCGGGCGCCTCGACGCCGGTGAGGGTGGTCAGGCCGTCGGTCTCCGGGGCCTGGTGGGCGGAGCGGCCCTCGACCACGCCGTCCTCGACCGACTCGATCAGCACCTCGACCTCGGTGCCGATCCGCTGCTCGGCCCGCTGGGCGGTCATCTCCTCGGCCAGCCGGCTCAGCCGGTCCAGGCGGTCGGCGATCACGTCCTCGGCGAGCTTGCCGTCGTAGGTCGCGGCCTCGGTGCCGTCCTCGTCCGAATAGCCGAAGACGCCGATCGCGTCCAGCCCGGCGTGGGTGACGAAGCGCTCGAGCTCGGCGAAGTCCTCCTCGGTCTCACCGGGGAAGCCGACGATGAAGTTGGACCGGGCACCGGCCTGCGGGGCCTTGCCGCGGATGGTCCCCAGCAGTTCCAGGAACTGGTCGGTGGAGCCGAACCGGCGCATCCGGCGCAGCACGGCGGGTGCCGAGTGCTGGAAGGACAGGTCGAAGTAGGGCACCACGTCGGCGGTCCCGGTCATCGAGTCGATCAGACCCGGGCGCATCTCGGCCGGCTGGAGGTAGGAGACCCGGACCCGCTCGACGCCCTCGATCGCGGCGATCTCGCCGAGCAGCGTCTCCAGCAGCCGGATGTCGCCGAGGTCCTTGCCGTACGAGGTGTTGTTCTCGCTCACCAGGACGATCTCGCGCACGCCCTGCCCGGCCAGCCACTGGGCCTCGTTCAGCACGTCGGAGGGGCGCCGGGAGATGAAGGAGCCGCGGAAGGCCGGGATGGCGCAGAAGGAGCAGCGGCGGTCGCAGCCGGAGGCGAGCTTGACCGAGGCCACCGGGTTGTCGTCCAGCCGCTTGCGCAGGGTGCGCGGGCCGGAGGCGGGGGCGAGGCCGTCGGGCAGGTCGGTGATCGGCTCGGCGGGGGCCTCGGCGCCGTGGCCGGGCAGCGCGACGGCCTCGGCGGCGGACTGCCGCTCGGCCGGGCTGACCGGCAGCAGCTTGCGGCGGTCGCGCGGCAGGTGCGGGGCGTGGTGGCCGCCGGAGAGGATCGTCTGCAGGCGGTCGGAGATGTTGGTGTAGTCGTCGAAGCCGAGCACGCCGTCGGCCTCGGGCAGCGCGTCGGCGAGCTCCTTGCCGTACCGCTCGGCCATGCAGCCGACCGCGACGACGGCCTGGGTGCGGCCGTGCCCCTTGAGGTCGTTGGCCTCCAGCAGGGCGTCCACGGAGTCCTTCTTGGCGGCCTCGACGAAGCCGCAGGTGTTGACCACGGCGACGTCCGCTTCGGCGGCGTCGTCGACGAGCAACCAGCCGTCGGCTTCCAGTCGCCCGGCGAGTTCCTCGGAGTCCACCTCGTTGCGGGCGCATCCGAGCGTGACAAGGGCGACAGTACGGCGTTCAGGCATAGGCCCAAGATTAACGCGCGGGCTCCGGTGCCGTTGGCCCCGGAGTCCGCGCGCCTCGGATCAGCTGATCATCAGAGGGCCGTCCGGCCCCTGTGGTCAGCCAGCCTGCGGGTCTCCGGGGGTGTACGTGACGTGCACCACCTGGCCGTCCTTGCCGAGGAGGCCGAGGTCCTTCCCGTTGACGTACGCGTGCACGGCCCCGCCGTTGCCGAGCACCAGCTTGATCTGCCGGGGGTCGGTGAAGGTCTGGTCCTGGCCGTTGCTGATGTTGTTCTGGAACAGCGATTTGCCGCTGCCGTCCATCGCCGAGACCCAGCTGGTGCCCTCGGCGACCAGCTTCACGGTGACCTTGTCGGCCGGGACGGCGGCGATCGCGGCGGCGCTGGGCACGGGAGCCGGCGGCTGGACGGCGGGCGTGGCGGCGGGGGCCACCGAGCCGGTCCCCGCGCCGCTGGGCAGCGGCGCGCTGGCCGAGCCGGTGGTGCCGTGCCCGCCCGTGCCACTGACCAGGTTGAAGCCGATCAGCACGACCACGGCGACGATCGCGGCGACCATGGCGGCCGCCCAGTTCGGCCGGCCGCGGCGGGGCACCTTGATCGGCCCGCTGTCGATCAGCTGGGTCGCCGGACGCCTGGCGGCGGGCGGGCCGCCGTGCGCGGCGTCGTACCGGGCGACCAGCGCCTCGCCGTCCAGGCCGACCACCCGGGCGATCAGGCGGATGTGCCCGCGTGCGTAGAAGTCGCCGCCGCAGCGGGCGAAGTCGTCCGCCTCGATGGCATGGACGATCGGCACCCGGACCCGGGTGGCGGTACTCACCTGGTCCACCGTGAGCCCCGCGTCGATCCGGGCGGTGGACAGCACCCGGCCGATGCTCGGGGCATCGGCCGCCTCCACCACGTCGTCGGCCGGTTCGACGGACGGCATGGTGTTCTCGCGGTCGGAGGACTTGCCGATGGTCACGGGGCACGCCTTTCGAGCGGATGGCCACCTGCTGGGGAACAGTCTAGGGGCGTGGGCGGATCGATTCTCAAGCGGACCGGGCCGAATGCGCACTCCCGGTCCGACCGGGGTCCGGAGCCGCGCCGACGGGCCGTCAGCGCGGCCGCGCGGGGAACCCGGGGTCCGCTTTCCGCGGTGTGACGCGGTGTACGCACGTTCGGTTCCCCACGCGGCGCCTACCCTCCTCCGAACGAGTGACACCTCGCCCAGGACACGGGCCGGGCCCCGACGGGGCCCGGCCGTCAGCCCCGAAGGGTGATCAGCACCCCGTCCAGCTCGTCCGGCTTCACCAGCACGTCGCGGGCCTTGGAGCCCTCGCTCGGACCGACGATCCCGCGCGACTCCATCAGGTCCATCAGCCGGCCCGCCTTCGCGAAGCCGACCCGGAGCTTGCGCTGGAGCATCGAGGTCGAGCCGAACTGGGTGGAGACCACCAGCTCGGCCGCCTGGATCAGCAGGTCCAGGTCGTCGCCGATCTCCTCGTCGATCTCCTTCTTCGGCCCGCCCCCGACCGTCACGTCGTCCCGGTAGACGGCGGTCAGCTGGTCCTTGCAGTGCTGCACCACCCTGGCGATCTCCGCCTCGGTGACGAACGCGCCCTGCATGCGGATCGGCTTGCTGGCGCCCATCGGCAGGAAGAGCGCGTCGCCCTTGCCGATCAGCTTCTCGGCGCCGGGCTGGTCCAGGATGACCCGGGAGTCGGCCATCGCGGAGGTCGCGAAGGCCAGCCGGGACGGCACGTTGGCCTTGATCAGGCCGGTGACCACGTCCACCGAGGGCCGCTGGGTGGCGAGCACCAGGTGGATGCCGGCCGCGCGGGCCAGCTGGGTGATCCGGACCACCGAGTCCTCGACGTCGCGCGGCGCGACCATCATCAGGTCGGCCAGCTCGTCGACGATCACCAGCAGGTACGGGTACGGCGTCAGCTCGCGCTCGCTGCCGAGCGGCGGGGTGACCCTGCCGGCCCGCACCGCCGCGTTGAAGTCGTCCACGTGCCGGAAACCGAACGCCGCGAGGTCGTCGTAGCGCATGTCCATCTCGCGCACCACCCACTGGAGGGCCTCGGCGGCCTTCTTGGGGTTGGTGATGATCGGCGTGATCAGGTGCGGGATGCCCTCGTACGCGGTCAGCTCGACCCGCTTGGGGTCGACCAGCACCATCCGCACCTCGTCCGGGGTGGCCCGGGCGAGGATCGAGGTGATCAGGCAGTTGATGCAGGAGGACTTGCCCGCGCCGGTCGCGCCGGCCACCAGGATGTGCGGCATCTTGGCGAGGTTGGCCATCACGGTGTGGCCCTCGACGTCCTTGCCCATGCCGACGACCATCGGGTGGGTGTCCTCGGCGGCCGTGCGCGAGCGCAGCAGGTCGCCGAGGTTGACCATCTCGCGGTCCCGGTTGGGGATCTCGATCCCGACGGCGGACTTTCCGGGGATCGGGCTGATGATCCGCACGTCCGGGCTGGCCACCGCGTACGCGATGTTCTTGGCGAGCGCGGTGATCCGCTCCACCTTGACGGCCGGGCCGAGCTCGACCTCGTAGCGGGTGACCGTTGGCCCCCGGGTGAAGCCGGTGACCTTGGCGTCCACCTTGAACTCGGCGAAGGTGCCGGTGAGCTGGGCGACCACCTCGTCGTTGAGGGCGCTGCGGGCCTTGGCCGGGCCGCCGCGCTCCAGCAGGTCGAGCGGGGGCAGGGCGTAGGTGGCGCCCTCGCCGAACTGCAGCTGCTCCATCCGCACCGGTGCCGCGCCGTGCTCCTCGGGCGCGCCCGGGCCGCCGCTGCGGGCGGCGGGGACCGCGGCCTCCTCCGGCGGGGCGGTGCGGTCCTGCACCTGGTGCATCATGTCCGCCACAGCGGAGGAGGCGGGCACGCCGTAGACCAGGGCGCCGTCCAGGTCCGCGGCCGCGCCGGCGGCGAGGTCGCGGGTGGCGTAGGGGTCCAGCGGCTCCTTGTCCAGGGAGATCCGCTCGGCGTCCTCCGGCTCCTCGGCGGGCTTGCGCCGACGGCGGCGCCGGCGGGCCGCCACCTCGTCCGAGGGATCGTCACTGTCGGTGTCCACGGTGAACGGCAGCGCGTCGGGGTCGGCGTCCTCCGGCGGGTCGGTGGACAGCTCGCGCTCCGGCGCGCGCCCCCACCGCCCGTCCTCCGGCCCGGGCTCGACCACGCCCAGCCGTATGCCGATCCCCCGCACCCGCTCGCCGATCCGGTTGATCGGGGTGGCGGTGACCACCAGCAGGCCGAAGAAGGCCAGCAGCAGGAGCAGCGGCACGGCGAGCGCCGGCCCGGCGGCGGCCATCATCGGGGTGGACGCGGCCCAGCCGATGATTCCGCCGGCCGCCCTTATCCGGGAGGCGCCGCTGCCCATCATGGGCGCGCCGCAGCCGATGTGGACCAGGCCGAGGACGCCGACCAGCAGCGCGCTCAGCCCGATCATGATCCGCCCGTTGGCCTCCGGCAGCTCCGGGTGGCGCCAGAGCCTGATCGCCATCGCGGCCAGCAGGAAGGGCACCAGCACGTCGAGCCGGCCGAACAGCCCGGACACCACGGCGGTGGCCCCCTCACCCAGCCAGCCTTGCGGGCTGAACCAGGTGCCGGCCGCGGTCACCAGCGCGAGCGCGAAGAGCAGCAGGCCCACGCCGTCCTTGCGGTGGTCCGGATGCAGGTTCTTGGCGCCGTCGCCGAAGCCCCGGAAGATCGCCGCGATCGGGCTGGCGAGGGCGTTGAGCGCGCCCATCAGCACCGATCTGGACGGCTTCGGCGCGGGTGCGGCCGGCTTGGCCGCCGCCTTCTTCGCGGGGGCCGCCTTCCCGGCCGCCGCCTTCTTCGCGGGCGGCTTGCCCGGGGCCTTCGCCGCGGCCTTCCCGGACGCTCCCGGACTCGACTTACGTGCTGCGTTCCCGGGCGTGCGAGTGGCCATGGGTCAGCAGCCTACCGGGGCCGGCGACCACTGCACATGTGCCCGAGTCCGGGCGCCGGGGCGTGTCGCAGACACACCGTCACCCTGACCGGGATTCACCCGGTCGCCGCACCGGACCACCCGGACGGGTGAACCCCGGCAGGGGATCAGGAACTGCCCGGGCGCATCGCGTCCAGGGCCCGGCGCAGCCCGGCGAGCTTGCGCTCCAGGTGCGCCGCGGTGGCGGCCACCCCGGCGTCCTCGCCCCCGTCCAGCTGCTTGCCGAGCGCCTCCGCCTGCTCCTCGACCGCCGCCAGCCGCGCGGACAGCTCACCCAGCAGCGCCCCGCCGAGGGCCCGCTCGTCGCCGCCCTCCTCCAGCTGCAGGCGCAGCAGCGCGGCCTGCTCCTTCAGCTGGCAGTTCTTCGCGTACAGGTCGACGAAGACGGAGACCTTGGCGCGCAGCACCCACGGGTCGAAGGGCTTGGAGATGTAATCCACCGCGCCGGCCGCGTAGCCGCGGAAGGTGTGGTGCGGGCCGTGGTTGATCGCGGTCAGGAAGATGATCGGGATGTCCCGGGTGCGCTCGCGGCGCTTGATATGGGCGGCGGTCTCGAAGCCGTCCATCCCCGGCATCTGGACGTCCAGCAGGATCACCGCGAAGTCGTCGGTGAGCAGCGCCTTCAGCGCCTCCTCACCCGAGGCCGCACGGACCAGTGTCTGGTCCAGGGCCGAGAGGATCGCCTCCAGCGCCAGCAGGTTCTCCGGTCGGTCGTCGACCAGGAGGATCTTGGCCTTCTGCATCAGGGCTCGCCCTCCTGTCGCCTGCCTGCCGCCCGGTGCAGGCACCCGCGTACTGCCCACCGCTACCCCGGTCATGCTAGCCGCACCCCCTCGCCCGGCACATCGCCCCGTCGTGACCCGATCCGGGGCGGCGCGCAGCCAGTGCTCCGGCGCACGCTCAGCAGCGTGTCGCCATCCGGTCACTGTTCGCAACGATCGGTGACCCTACCCGGTTCCCGGGCCCGACCGCCAGCAAACCGGCCGACCGGCCGACGTGAACCCCGGGGCCCGGTCCGGGGTTCACGCCTCCCCCGCGATCACGCGCGGTCCGCGTTCAGCCACTCGCGCATGACCGACAGCAGGTGGTCGGTCTCCACCGGCTTGGTGATGTGGTCGGTGGCACCCGCCTGCAGCGACTTCTCCCGGTCGCCCTTCATCGCCTTGGCGGTCAGCGCGATGATCGGCAGGCCCGCGAACTGGGGCATCCGGCGGATCGCCTCGGTGGTCGCGTAGCCGTCCATCTCCGGCATCATGATGTCCATCAGGACCAGCGCCACGTTCTCGTGCTGCTCCAGCATCTCGATGCCCTCGCGGCCGTTCTCGGCGTACAGGACGGTCAGGCCGTGCTGCTCCAGCACGCTGGTGAGCGCGAACACGTTGCGGACGTCGTCGTCCACGATCAGCACCTGCTGGCCGTCGAAGCGCCGGTCGCCGTTGACCGGGCGGGGCTGGAGGGGCTCCACCGTCCGCGGTCCGGCGGCGCTCTCCAGAGCGGCACTGCGCCGGCGCTCCACCGCGCCGCGGCGGCGCTCCTCGGCCAGCTCGCGGACCTCCTGGGCCCAGTGGTCGGCCGGGTTCTCGCCGACCGGCACCGGCAGGCCCACCGGGGTCACCCCGACCGAGGCGCGCGGCGCCAGGGCGGCCGGCACGGTCGAGCGGGGGTCGCCGACGGCCTCCGGGGCCTCGGTGCGCAGCGGCAGGTAGAGCGTGAAGGTCGAGCCCTTGCCCAGCTCGCTCTCGGCGTGGATCTCGCCGCCGAGCAGCCGGGCGATCTCGCGGCTGATGGACAGGCCGAGGCCGGTGCCGCCGTACTTGCGGCTGGTGGTGCCGTCGGCCTGCTTGAACGCCTCGAAGATCTCGCGCAGCTTGTTCCCGGGGATGCCGATGCCGGTGTCGGAGACCGCGAAGGCGATCAGCTCGTCGTCCGGGCCCTGGATCGAGCCGGACTCCAGCAGCCGCTCGCGCACGTCCTGCGGGACCTCCCGGCCGGCCGGGCGGATCGAGAAGTCGACGGCTCCGGCGTCGGTGAACTTCACCGCGTTGGAGATCAGGTTGCGCAGCACCTGCTGGAGCCGCTGCTCGTCGGTGTGCAGGGTGACCGGCAGGGCGGGCGAGACCCGGACGGCGAAGTCCAGGTTCTTGTCCAGCGCGACCGGCTGGAAGGTGGCCTCGACGTAGTCGACCAGCTGGACCAGCGCGATCCGGGCCGGGCGGACGTCCATCTTGCCGGCCTCGACCTTGGACAGGTCGAGGATGTCGTTGATCAGCTGGAGCAGGTCGGAGCCGGCGCCGTGGATGGTGTCGGCGAACTCGACCTGCTTCGGCGAGAGGTTGCCCTCGTTGTTGTCGGAGAGCAGCTTGGCCAGGATCAGCAGCGAGTTGAGCGGGGTGCGCAGCTCGTGCGACATGTTGGCGAGGAACTCGCTCTTGTACCGGGAGGCCAGGGCGAGCTGCTCGGCACGCTCCTCCAGGACCTGCCGGGCCTCCTCGATCTCGCCGTTCTTGATCTCGATGTCGCGGTTCTGCTGGGCGAGTTGCTCGGCCTTCTCCTGCAACTCCTCGTTGGTGCGCTCCAGTTCCTCCTGGCGGGCCTCCAACTCGGCTGACCGCATCGAGAGTTCGGCGGTGAGGCGCTGGGACTCCAGCAGCAGGCCCTCGGTCTTGGTGTTGACGCTGATGGTGTTGACCGTGACGCCGATGAGGTCCGCGATCTGGTTCAGGAAGTCCAGCGCGACGGTGGTGAAGGAGCTGAAGGTGGCCAGTTCGATCACGCCCAGCAGCCGTCCCTCGAACAGCACCGGCAGCACCACGATGTGGGCCGGGGAGGCCTCGCCGAGCCCGGAGGCGATCTTCAGGTACCCGGGCGGCGCCTCCTTGAGGATGATCGCCCGCTTCTCCACCGCGGCCTGGCCGATCAGCGACTCGCCGGGACGGAAGGTGGTCGGCATCGCCCGCCGCTGGTAGCCGTAGCTGCCGATCAGGCGCAGCACGGTGTCGTTCTCGTCGTCGTCCTCGGTGATCAGCTCGGCGGTGCGGCCGGCCGGCTGGGCGAGGAAGAAGGCTCCGTGCTGGGCGGAGACCACCGGGGTCAGCTCGGTCATGATCAGCGAGGCGACCGCCTCCAGGTCCCGGCGGCCCTGGAGCAGACCGGAGATCCGGGCCAGGTTGGTCTTGAGCCAGTCCTGCTCCTGGTTGGTGCGGGTGGTCTCGCGCAGGTTGGCGATCATCTGGTTGATGTTGTCCTTGAGCTCGTCGAGCTCGCCCGCGGCGTCCACGTCGATCCGCAGGCTCAGGTCGCCCCTGGTGACCGCGGTGGCGACCTGGGCGATCGCGCGCACCTGCCGGGTCAGGTTGTTGGCCAGCTCGTTCACCGACTCGGTGAGGTCCTGCCAGGTGCCGTCCACGCCGGGCACCCGGGCCTGGCCGCCGAGCCGCCCGTCGGTGCCCACCTCGCGGGCCACCCGGGTCACCTCGTCGGCGAAGGCCGACAGCTGGTCGACCATGGTGTTGATGTTGGTCTTGAGCTGGAGGATCTCGCCGCGCGCGTCGACGTCGATCTTCTGCGAGAGGTCGCCGCGGGCCACCGCGGTGATCACCAGCGCGATGTTCCGCACCTGGCCGGTGAGGTTGTTGGCCATCTGGTTGACGTTGTCGGTCAGGTCCTTCCAGATGCCGGCCACGCCGGGCACGCTGGCCTGGCCGCCCAGGGTGCCGTCGGTGCCGACCTCGCGGGCCACCCGGGTGACCTCCACCGCGAAGGAGGACAGCTGGTCGACCATGGTGTTGAGGGTCGCGGCGAGCGCCGCCACCTCGCCCTGGGCGTCGATGGCGATCTTCTTGGAGAGGTCGCCGCGGGCCACCGCACCGGCGACCTCGGCGATGTTGCGTACCTGCCCGGTCAGGTTCGACGCCATGAAGTTGACGTTGTCGGTCAGGTCCTTCCAGATGCCCGACACCCCGCGCACCCGGGCCTGGCCGCCCAGGATGCCCTCGGTGCCCACCTCCCGGGCCACCCGGGTCACCTCGTCGGCGAACGCCGACAGCTGGTCCACCATCGTGTTGACGGTCGTCACCAGCTCCAGGATCTCGCCCCGGGCGTCGACGGTGATCTTCTTGGAGACGTCGCCGCGCGCCACCGCCGTGGTCACCTCGGCGATGTTCCGGACCTGGCTGGTCAGGTTGTTGGCCATCAGGTTGACGGAGTTGGTCAGGTCCTTCCAGATCCCGGCCACGCCGGGCACGCTGGCCTGGCCGCCGAGGATGCCCTCGGTGCCCACGTCCCGGGCGACCCGGGTGACCTCGTCCGCGAAGGCGCCCAGCTGGTCCACCATCGTGTTGATGGTGTTCTTCAGCTCGAGGATCTCCCCGCGCGCGTCCACCTGGATCTTCTGCGACAGGTCGCCCTTGGCGACCGCGGTCGTCACCTGGGCGATGTTGCGCACCTGATCGGTGAGGTTGTTCGCCATGAAGTTGACGTTGTCGGTCAGGTCCCGCCAGACCCCGGCCGCCCAGGGCACCTGCGCCTGACCACCGAGCCGTCCCTCGGTGCCCACCTGACGGGCCACCCGGGTCACCTGCTCGGCGAAGCCGGAGAGCTGGTCGACCATCGTGTTGATGGTGTTCTTCAGCTCCAGCATCTCGCCGCGCGCGTCCACCTCGATCTTCTGCGACAGGTCGCCCTTGGCGACCGCGGTCGTCACCTGGGCGATGTTGCGCACCTGGCCGGTCAGGTTGTTCGCCATGAAGTTCACCGAGTCGGTCAGGTCGCGCCAGACCCCGGCCACACCCGGCACCTGGGCCTGACCGCCGAGCCGGCCCTCCGTCCCCACGTCCCGGGCCACCGTGGTGACCTGGGCGGCGAACCCGTTCAGCTGGTCGACCATCGTGTTGACGGTGTTCTTCAGCTCCAGCATCTCGCCGGCCACCTCGACGGTGACCTTGCGGGACAGATCGCCCTTGGCCACCGCCGTGGTCACCTGGGCGATGTTGCGCACCTGGGCGGTCAGCCGGCCCGCCATGGTGTTGACCGAGTCCGCCAGGTCCTTCCAACTGCCGGACACGCTGCGGACCTTGGCCTGGCCGCCGAGCTTGCCCTCGGTACCGACCTCACGGGCCACCCGGGTCACCTCGTCGGTGAACTCGGAGAGCTGGTCCACCAGCCCGTTGACGGTCCGCCCGATCTTCAGGTACTCGCCGCGCAGCGGGTGGCTCACCCCGTTGCTGTGCAGCGAGCGCAGCTCCATCTTCTGGTCCAGGTCGCCCTCGGCGATCGAGGTGAGCACCCGGCCCACCTCGGCCATCGGGCGGGCCAGGTCGTCGATCAGCGCGTTGCAGTTGTCGACCGCCGCCATCCAGGCGCCCTCGCCCGCGCCGGTCTCCAGCCGCTCGTTCAGCCGGCCCTCGCGGCCCACCGCGCGCCGGACCCTCGCCAGTTCACCGGTCAGGTGCTGGTTGCGCTCGGCGACCTCGTTGAACACCGCGGCGATCTCGGCCAGCGGCCCGTCCCCCGGGACGGTCAGCCGGCGGCGGAAGTTGCCGTCCCTCATCGCGGTCAGCGCCGACAGCAGCTTGCGCAGCTCGGCGGGCTCCGCGCCACGGTTGTGGCCCGGCGCCCGTCGGCCGGCCGCGTTCCGCGGCACGGCCCCGGGGCGTCCACCGCGCGCAGTGGGCGGCGTCGTTCCGGTTGCGTCCTTGGTGGCCGAACTCAACGGGCCCCTCCCACATCGTGAACTGTCCGGTGACCGACCGTGCCGGTGCGGCACGCACCCGGGCACCGGCCCGGCTGGGCTGCGTACCGACGGTCCGCGACGCGCCGGCACCCACACGACCGTACTGCTCCCACCGGCCGTCGCGGACCCCCCAGTCTGGCAGCACCGGCACCGGGTGCACGGCCGGTTGTGCTCGGTTCGTACCGCACCGTCCGAAACAGGTGGGCAGAATCACCCTCAGGTGCCTGTTTCGACTCCCCGTCCCCACGGGGAACCAAGCGGAAAGTAGGGTGGAGCGCTGCACCGGGCCACGACCCGACCCAGCGCCGCCGCTCACCCCGACGGCGCGCACGGGGATTCGGCGCCGCACCCCGGACAGCCAGGGCAAGAGCAGCAGAGGAGAAGTGGCAACGTGGTCACCGCGCGCGCAGCCGCCACCTTCGATCCCGACGGCCGGTCCGCGGCCGCCGCACGGGGGTTCGTCCGGGACGCGCTGCTCGGCTGGGGCCTGCCCGAGGTCGTCGACGACGCGGTCGTGCTGGTCAGCGAGCTCGTCACCAACGCCGTCGTGCACGCCGGCACCGCCGCGGAGGTCTGCTGCCTGCGCGAGGAGGAGAGCGTCCGGATCGAGGTCACCGACCACCACCCCGAGCGCGGCCTGCCCTCGCTCGGCGACGGTCCGGTCACCGGCTCCGACCGCTACGCCGACCCGGACGGCGAGGGCGGTCGCGGCCTGCTGATGTGCTCCGCCCTCTCGGAACGGTGGGGCGTCGAGTACGCGGCCGGCCGCAAGACCGTCTGGTTCCGCCTCGCGCTGCCCGCACACGTGTCCGGGACCCGCTACGCCGTTCCCGCGACCCCCGGCAGCGATCTGCCCAGCGGCCCCGGCCCGGTGCGCGTCGCCGTCGTCCAGCTCGACGAGGACGGCCGGGTGCTGGCCTGGAACCCGGACGCCGAGGCGCTCTTCCAGTACCCCGCCGCGGCCGTCCTCGGCCACCCCTGGGCCGACCTCGCGGTCTGGCCCAAGTCCCCCGCCCGCGGCCTCGGCCTGACCGACACCCTGCGGATGGCCCGTTGGGAGGGCGGCTACGGCATCCGCCGCCAGGACGGCCAGGAGGTCGAGGTGTACGGCGTCCAGGTCCGGCTGCGCGACACCGAGGGCGTCCCCTCCACCCTCTGCCTGCTGGTCCTCGAACCCGACCGCGCGGTGCTGCGCTCCCCCGCCCGGGCCCTGCCCGGCGAGCGCCCCGACCCGGCCGGCCCCCGGCTCGACCTGCTGGCCGGCCCGGTCGCCACCGACGACCTCGACACCCTGCTCCAGCGCACCGTCGAACGCGCCCGCGACCTGCTCGACGGCGATGCCGCGTACCTGCTGCTCACCACCGACGACGAGGCCGAGTTCGAGGTCCGCGCCGCCACCGGCCTCACCTCCGGACACCGCAGGCACACCCGCTTCCCGGTCGACACCGGCAACCGCTACGACTCCGCCCGGCTGCCCTCCGTCCACGAGGACCTCTCCGCCCGGCCCACCGGCCTGCCACTGCTCTCCGACAGCGGGATGCGCTCCCTGATCACCGTCCCGCTCAAGGTCGAGGGCCGGCTGATCGGTTCGCTGGGCATCGCCGCCGCCGTGCCCGGCCGCTACGACAACGAGGACGCGCTGCGCCTGCAGTTCGCCGCCGACCGGGTCGCCCTCGCTGTCGAGAGCACCCGGCTGACCGAGCTCGAACAGCTGCGCCGCGGCTCGCTCTCCTTCCTGGTCGAGGCCTCCGACCTGCTGGCCGGGACCCTCGAACACGAGCAGACCCTCGCGCTGATGGCCCAGATGGCCGTCCCCACCCTCGCCTCCTGGTGTGCCGTCTACACCACCGCCGACCGCTCCTCACCGGCCAGGCTCGCCTTCGTCCTGCACGAGGACGAGGACCGCATCGACCCGCTGCGCGACCTGCTCGACAAGACGCCCGTGCCGGAGGCCGGCCCCGCCCACGGCGTCCGGTTCTGGACGGCCCTCGCCGAGTCCGCCGAGGCGGGCGGCCTCGCCGACAGCCCGGAACTCGCCGGCCTGCTCGGCGAGACCGTCGTCCTCGCACTGACCGCCCGCAACCGCGTCATCGGCCTGCTGGTGCTCGGGGTCCCGGCCGGCGTCGGATTCCGCCAGGAGATCCTCGAACTCGCCGAGGACCTCTCCCGCCGGGCCGCCCTCGCCCTGGACAACTCCCGCCTCTACTCCGAGCGCACCGCCACCAGCCAGGCCCTCCAGCGCAGCCTGCTCCCGCCGGACCTGCCGGAGATCCCCGGCGTCGAGGTGGACGTCTACTACCAGGCGGCCGGCGAGGGCAACGAGGTCGGCGGCGACTTCTACGACCTGTTCACCATCCGCGAGGGCACCTACGGCTTCGCCATCGGCGACGTCTGCGGCACCGGCCCCGAGGCCGCCTCGGTCACCGGCCTGGCCCGGCACTCGCTGCGGCTCCTCGCCCGCGAGGGCCTGGACGCCCCGCAGGTGCTGCGCCGGCTCAACGCGGCCATCCTGGACGAGGGTTCGCGCAGCCGCTTCCTCACCCTGCTCTACGGCGAACTGACGCCCCGCCCGGACGGCAGCACCGAGCTCTCCCTGGTCTGTGCCGGCCACCCGCTGCCGCTGCGGCTGCGCACCGACGGCCAGGTCGACCGGGCCGCCACCCCGCAGCCGCTGCTCGGCGTCATGGACGACCTCGACCTCACCGCCGAGCACCTGGTGCTCTCCCCCGGCGAGGTCCTGCTCTGTGTCACCGACGGGGTCACCGAACGCCGCGAGGGCCGGCGGATGCTGGGCGACGACGGCCTCGCCGAGGTGCTCACCGGCTGTACCGGCCTGACCGCCGGGGCGGTCGCGGCGAGGGTGCAGCGTGCGGTCGAACGCTTCGCCCCGGAGCCGCCGTCCGACGACATGGCGATCCTGACCCTCCGGGTGCCCACCCAGCGCAGGACCTGAGCGTCCGGAGGCCGGCGTATGCCGACGAGTGTCGGCGCGGCGTCGGTGCCTTGCCGGCGCCGTGCCGGCGCCGTGCTGACGCAGTCACAAATTGTTATATTCACAAGGGTACAAGCGAAACGGGGTCGGGTAGACCGATCTCACCGGAGATTCCCTCCGGCGGGGGCACGACCAGCGGCTCTCCGCTGGCCCACCACTTCCGATGGCCCCTCACTTCCGACCGCAGCCCGCGCACACTCACAACCGTGCGCCTTCGGCGCGGTCGCGCGCATCCACTCATCGAGACGACACCACAGCGTCACTGCGCCCTGCGCGCGCCCAGAGTGAAAGGAGCCTCCGGTGAGCAACGACGCTTCCGGGGCAACGAACGCCCGCTCCACCGGAGCCGACGCGGGTAACCTCGGCTACCTCGCACTCGGTCTCACACTGCTCGCCTACGGCCTGCTCTCCACCGGCATCCTGCACGGCGCCGGAGCCGGGAACGCGGCCCACCTCGCCCATATCCTCGGCGGCGTCACCCTCTTCATCGCGGGCCTCTGGCAACTCCGCGGCGGCGAGGGCTTCACCGGAACCGCCTTCACCACCCTCGGCGCCTTCTGGGCGACCTGGTCAACGGCCGCAGGGGCGGGCAAGAACGCCGCCGGACTCTTCCTGCTGCTGTGGGCCCTGCTCGCCCTCACCCTCACCGCCGCGAGCTGGGGTTCGGGCCTGCTCGGCCGCGCCGTCTACGGCCTGCTGACGGTCTCCCTGCTGCTCTCCGCCATCGCCACCTTCGGCGGCTACGGCGGCCTGGCCAAGGTCGCCGGCTGGATCGCGGCCGTCTCCGGGCTGGCCGCCTGGTACTGGGCCACCTCCGCACTGAGCAACGGCTCCTGGGGAAAGATCGCCCTGCCGGTCAAGTAACCGGCCGGGAACGACCTCGGTCAGCCCACCTGCTCCAACTGCTCCTCGGCGGTGCCGCGGGGCCGGATCTCCGTCCCGGCGGAGGCCCGGCCCCGTCGGCGTGCCGCCAACGCCAGCACGGCGTAGGCGAGGAGCAGGATCACCACCGCCACGATGCCGTCCGACCAGAAGTGGTTCGCCGTCACCACCACCACGGCCACCGTCAGCACCGGATGCAGCACCATCACCCATCGCAGTGAACTGCGCGACACCCGGATCACCGCGACCGCCGCCAGCACGCACCAGGCGACGTGCACCGAGGGCATCGCCGACAGCTGATCGGCCACCACCACACCGCCGACCGCGCCGCCGTAGACCGACTGCCCGTACTGGGCGGCCACGTCGACGAAACCGCTCTCCGGCAGCATCCGCGGCGGCGCCACCGGGATGAACTGCACCAGCAGGCAGACCGCGGTCGTGATCACCACCGTGTTGCGCACCCACGCGTAGCGCTCGCGGTGCCGCACGAACACCCAGAGCAGCACACCCAGCATCACGGCGAAGTGCATGGCCGCGTAGTAGTAGTTCGCCAGCCTCACCAACACCGGGTACGGCGTGACCGCCCGCTGCCAGGACGCCTCGTCCGGCAGCCCGAACAGCTGCTCGGTGTGGTGGATCCAGCTCGCGCGGTCCAGCGCGTGGTCCGTACTCATCACCGAGAGGTGCCCGACCAGCTGCCAGAGCGCGAACAGCGCCAGCAGCGTGCCGGCCTCCCGCAGCAGCCCGGACAGCGCAGGCTTCCGGCCCTTCACCGCGGCGTACGCGCCCGCGTGGAGGCCGATGGCGGCGGCCCCGGCGGACTGCCAGGTCAGGGTCAGGTTCTGCATTGGCAGAGGGTAACGCAAAAAGCCCCTTCCCGGTGGGGAAGGGGCTTTTTGGAATAATTGTTCGGCGGCGTCCTACTCTCCCACAGGGTCCCCCCTGCAGTACCATCGGCGCTGTAAGGCTTAGCTTCCGGGTTCGGAATGTAACC